>NZ_JBEZNQ010000010.1:0-154706 GCF_040653315.1 Streptomyces sp. NPDC047981
GGGCGGACACGGCCTCGGCGTCGAGCTCGTTCCACCAGTCGGGGAGCGAGCCTGTGTGGCCGAGGGCGTTCGACGTCCGGTAGTCCTCGCCGAAGCCCTCCTTTCTCTCCGCCGACGCCCTCCTCGCCTTCAACTGGCGCTTCGCCCTGGGCGACCAGGACCTCACCCGCGCCGAACTCGACCTGCTCGCCGAGGCCGCCCGTCCGCTCGTCCGGCTGCGCGACCAGTGGGTCCTCGTCGACCCCGCAGAGGTACGGCGCGCCCGCGCGTCGCAGGACCGCAAGGTCACCCCGGTCGACGCGCTCGGAGCCGTGCTCACCGGGACCACCGAGGTGGACGGCAGGCGCGTCGAGGTCCGGGCGACCGGATGGCTGGAGCAGCTGCGCGCCCGTCTCGACGACCCGGAGGGCGCCCCGCAGGAGGTTCCCCAGCCGGCCGGGCTCGCCGCGACGCTCCGCGACTACCAGCTGCGGGGGCTCAACTGGCTGCACCGGATGACCTCGCTCGGACTCGGCGGCTGTCTCGCCGACGACATGGGCCTGGGCAAGACGATCACGCTCATCGCCCTCCATCTGCACCGCCGGACCGACCCGTCGGCCGCCGGACCCACGCTCGTCGTCTGCCCGACCTCGCTCATGGGCAACTGGCAACGGGAGATCGAGAGGTTCGCGCCCGGCACGCCCGTGCGCCGCTTCCACGGCCCCGCACGCGCCCTGGAGGGCCTGGCTGAGGACGAGTTCGTGCTCACGACGTACGGCACGATGCGGCTCGACACCGAGCCGCTGGCCGCCCGGACCTGGGGCATGGTCGTCGCCGACGAGGCCCAGCACGTCAAGAATCCGTACTCGGCCACCGCCCGGCAGCTCCGCACGCTCCACGCCAAGGCGCGCGTCGCCCTGTCGGGCACCCCGGTCGAGAACAACCTCTCCGAGCTGTGGGCCATCCTCGACTGGACGACCCCCGGTCTCCTCGGCCGGCTCGGCACCTTCCGGTCCCGTTACGCCTCGGCCGTCGAGGGCGGCGAGGACCCGGCCGCGGCGGAGCGCCTGGCCGCGCTGGTCCGACCGTTCCTGCTGCGCCGTCGGAAGTCCGACCCGGGCATCGCGCCCGAGCTGCCGCCGAAGACCGAGACCGACCGCGCGGTCTCCCTGACCGAGGAGCAGACGGGGCTCTACGAGGCCGTGGTGCGCGAGACGCTCGCCGCGATCGCCGAGGCGGACGGGATGGAGCGGCGCGGGCTGGTGGTGAAGCTGCTGACGGGGCTGAAGCAGATCTGCAACCACCCGGCGCAGTACCTCAAGGAGGAGAACCCTCGGATCCAGGGCCGTTCCGGCAAGCTGGAGCTGCTCGACGAGTTGCTCGACACGATCCTCGCCGAGGACGCGAGCGTGCTGGTGTTCACTCAGTACGTCCAGATGGCACGGCTGTTGGAGGGCCATCTGGCGGCGCGGGGCGTGCGCACGCAGTTCCTGCACGGCGGCACGCCGGTCGCCGAGCGCGAGGCGATGGTCGCCCGCTTCCAGTCCGGTGACGTGCCGGTCTTCCTGCTGTCGCTGAAGGCCGCGGGCACCGGCCTCAACCTGACCAGGGCCGGACACGTCGTGCACTACGACCGCTGGTGGAACCCGGCCGTCGAGGCCCAGGCCACCGACCGCGCGTACCGGATCGGGCAGACCCAGCCGGTCCAGGTCCACCGGCTGATCGCCGAGGGCACGGTCGAGGACCGGATCGCGGCGATGCTGCTGCGCAAGCGGGCGCTGGCCGACTCGGTGCTCGGCTCGGGCGAGGCGGCGCTGACCGAACTGACCGATGCCGAGCTGGCCGACCTCGTCAGGCTGCGCGGGGACGAGGGCGGTCACGGGGGCGAGGCCGGTCGCAGGGACAACGAAGGTCACGGGGACAAGGGCGCGAACGGGGAGGACGGTCGATGAGCGACGACCACGGATACGGCGACGGACACGACGATGACCGCGAGGCCCATGGCCGGCAGGAGGAGGAGCGGACCTTCGCCGCGCTGCCGCCCGCCCGCGGATCCGCCTTCGCCCGCACCTGGTGGGGCCTCGCCTGGCTCAAGGCGCTGGAGGACACGGCGCTCGACGGACAGCAGCTCAAGGAGGGGCGGCGGCAGGCGCGCGCCGGCGCGGTGGGCGCGGTGTCGGTGCGGCCCGGCCGGATCACCGCGGTCGTCAAGGACCGTGACGGTTCCTCGTACCGCAGCGACGTCCTCCTCCAGGAGCTCTCGGAGGACGAGTGGGACCGGCTGCTCGATCTCGCGGTGGAGAGCGCGGGGCACATCGCGGCGCTGCTCGACCACGAGATGCCGCCGCACCTGGTGGAGGACGCGGCGGCGGCCGGGCTCGAACTCCTGCCCGGAATCGGCGACCTGGACCCCGAGTGCGGCTGCGAGGCGTGGGACCACTGCCCGCACACGACCGCGCTCTGCTACCAGGTGGCGCGGTTGCTGGACGAGGACCCGTTCGTGCTGCTCCTGATGCGGGGGCGCGGGGAGCGGGCGCTCGTGGACGCGCTGCAGGAGCGGAGCGCGGCGCGGGCGGCGACGGCAACGACTCCGGGTACCCGGAACCTCGCCGAGGAAGCGGCCGCCGAGGGCGTTCCGGCCGAGGAGGCCTTCGCCGCGCGGGACATCCTGCCGCCGCTGCCCGCTCCGCCGGTGCTCCCCGCCGTCCCGGGCGAGCCGCCCTCGCTGGACACCGAGACGGAGCCGGCGCCGGGGCTCGATCCTGCGGCGCTTGAGTTCCTCGCGGCGGACGCGGCCACCCGCGCCCACCGGATGCTGGCCGAGGCTCTCGCGCCCGGGCATGGTCACCCGTGGCGGCCGGAACCGTCCTTGACGCCCGCTCAGGACGCCGTGCGGATGGCGGCCGTCGGGACTCCCCCGTCCTGGGTCGCGGCACGGCTGGCGCAGGGGGCGGGGCGCCGCACGGCGGGGCTCGGCCCGGCCACGCGCGCGTGGCGCTTCGGTGGCGCTGCCGCCCTCGCCGTACTGGACGAGGAGTGGACGCCCGCTCCGGAGGTGCTGGCCCGTGCGCGGGCGGTGCTCGCTGAGGCCTGGGAGGACGCCGAGAGGCCCGTGCTCCGGCAGTCCGGGGCGGCGCGCTGGACCGTGGTCGGCGCGGAGGCCCAGCTGCGCCTCGGCGAGGACGGCCGCTGGTGGCCCTTCCGCAAGGAGCGCGGCGCCTGGGTCCCGGCGGGCCCCGCGGACCAGGACCCCGCCGCAGCGCTCGCGGGCCTGGCGGCGCGGGAGGCCTGACGCATGTCCGGAGCGGATGGCGCGCGTCCGGCGCGCCTGGGCCGCCTGGCACATGTCCGGCGCGCCTGACGCACGTCCGGAGCGACTGACGGTGTCCCCCGCGGTGGGCGTCAGCGCAGCCGGGCGGTGAGCGGGCGGGTGGCCTTGCCGGGGGCCGCGTGCGCGGTGAGGCTGCAGGCCACGGCGTCGGCGCCGAGGAGGTAGCCGGAGCGGTACGGGTACTGGACGAAGGTGGTCCAGCGGGTGCCGCGCGGCTGGGCGGAGGCCTTGCGGCGGAGCGGCTCGCGGCACAGGGCGGCCGCCGCGTCCCGTATCTGCCGGTCGGTGCGGTGCTCGCCGGTCAGCCGGACCACGGCGACGAGCTGGGCGTCGTGCGGCCGGTCGCAACCGCGCCGCACGGCGGAGCCGGGGGCGGCCCGGTCGATGTCGAAGCACTCCCCCGGCGTGAGGTGGTGGTACGGGACGGCAGCGGTGCTCCCGGCCGTTCCGCCCTGCGCGGCGAGCTGGTCGCCGGCGGCCGGCGCACCGTCGGCGCTCGGGCCCGCGCGCGTGCCGACGGTCGCGCCGGCCCCCTCACGCGTGGTCGCGTCCCAGTGGCTCCGGCCCTCCTGGCGGACCACGAAGGCGACGGCCGCGACCAGGACGAGGAGCGGAACGATGAGGTACCGGGTGAACGACGGCGCATTCTCGCCGGAGTACGGGGACATGGTGACCAGAGTCACCTCCGAATCCTCAACAGGGTTGGTTCGATTCCGAGTTGAAGCGTGGCCCGTACAGAACCGTGACACTTCCCTTGGCTGTACGGGCCGTTGGGAACCCCTCCGACGTGCTATGGGGTCTCTCCGCCTAGAGGCCCAGCTGGCGCTCGGCTCCCTCGACGGTCTGGGCGAGGAGCACGGCGATCGTCATGGGGCCGACACCGCCCGGCACGGGGGTGATGAGGGAGGCCCGCTCGGCGGCGGTGTCGAAGTCGACGTCACCGACGTTGCCCGGGTTGTAGCCGGCGTCGATCACGACGGCGCCGGGCTTGATGTCCTCGCCCCGGATGAACCGGGGCTTGCCGACGGCCGCGACCAGGATGTCCGCCTCGCGGACGGCGGCGGACAGGTCGGTGGTGCGCGAGTGGCAGTACGTGACGGTGGCGTCGCGGCCGAGGAGCAGCAGGCCGGCGGGCTTGCCGAGGATCGCCGAGCGGCCGACGACGACGGCGCGCTTGCCGCGCGGATCGACGTCGTAGGCGTCGAGCAGCCGCATGATGCCGCCGGGCGTGCAGGAGACGAAGCCGGGCAGCCCGAAGCCCATGGCGGCGAACGAGGCCATGGTGACGCCGTCGACGTCCTTGGCCGGGTCGATCGCCTCGAAGGCGGCCCGCTCGTCGATGTGCGGGCCGACCGGGTGCTGGAGCAGGATGCCGTGGACGTCGGGGTCCTGGGAGAGCGCGGTGATCGCGGCGACGAGTTCCTCGGTCGTCGTCTCGGCGGGCAGTTCGACGTGGCGGGAGCGGATTCCGGCCTTCGCGCAGCGGTTCTGCTTCATCTTCACGTACGTCACGGAGGCCGGGTCCGCGCCGACAAGCACGGTGGCGAGGCAGGGGGTGACGCCGGTGCGGCGGGTGATCTCGGCGGCGCGGGCGGCGGTCTCCCCAACCGTGCGGCGGGCGAGGGCGGTGCCGTCCATGAGGGAGGCGGTACTGGTGGACATGGGCCACTCCTGGGCGTCGTCGAGGACAGGGTGATGGCCCAGGCGCACGGCAGCGTCGGATCCGCGCGGGTGCGCGGGGTCCGCGGGCCGCTCCCCGGTGGTGATCCACCTCAAGCGCCAGTCACGGCCCGAGCCCTACTCTACGTGAGCACCGGGCGGGGCCCCAGGGCGGTGTTCGGACACGGCGCATATGCCGGAGTGCTGGGACGCTTGTCGGCGGCTTCCCCGCGCACGACGATGACCCCGAGACGGCGGACGGGGCCGGGGCGCCATCGCGGCGCGCCGGGCCCGTCCGGTCCATGGGACCTCGACGTGGAGGCCGAGTTGAGCGATGCGTGGGTGGCGGCCGGGCCCGACGCCGGGGCGCTGCGGCGGGCGCACGAGGTGTTCACCAGCGGCGGCCAGGTCCGCCTCCCGCCGGTGCGGCCGCTGGTCGCGGAGTCGTGGCGACGCTCCGCGCGGGCCCGGGTGAGTCCGGACGGCGCGGCCTGTGTGGAGCTCGCCGACGACGAGCTCGCCGACCACCGTGCCGGGCATCCGCTGTCGGCCGCGATGCCGGTGATCCGGGAGCTGATGGGCACGTACGCGGCGGACGGCGAACATCTCCTGGCGGTCTGCGACGCGGCGGGCCGGATGCTGTGGGTGGAGGGCCACCCCGGGACGCTGCGGCGGGCCCGGGCCATGAACTTCGTCGCCGGGGCGCGCTGGTCGGAGTCGGTGGCCGGGACGAACGCTCCGGGGACCGCGATCGCGGTGGACCGCCCGGTGCAGGTCTTCAGCGCCGAGCACTTCCAGCGGCCGGTGCAGGCGTGGACCTGCGCCGCCGCTCCCGTACACGATCCGCGGACCGGGCGGCTGCTCGGCGCGGTCGACATCACCGGCGGGGACCGGTTGGCCCATCCGCACAGTCTGGCCTTCGTCCAGGCCGTGGCGCGGGCGGCGGAGTCGCAACTGGCCCTGCTCGCTCCGCCGGCGGCGGAGCGGCCGCGCCTGGCGGCGCTCGGCCGGGACGAGGCGGCCCTGGTCGTGGCGGGCCGCCGGCTGCGGCTGAGCCGCCGCCACAGCGAGATCCTGGTGGTGCTGGCCCATCGCCCGGAGGGAGTGGGCGGCGAGGAACTGCTCACGCTCCTCTACGAGGACGAGTCGGTCACCCCGGTCACGCTGCGGGCGGAGATGTCCCGGTTGCGCGGGCTCCTGGGACCGGAGTTGCTGCGCTCACGCCCGTACCGACTGGCGGGCGAGGTCGACGCGGACTTCACGGCGGTGGACCGGCGCCTGGGCTCGGGGGCGGTGTCGGCGGCCCTCGCCGACTACGCGGGGCCGCTGTTGCCCGCGTCCCGCGCCCCCGGGGTGGTACGGCTGCGGGAGCGGCTCGCGGCGAGGCTGCGGGCGGCGCTGGTGGACCGGGGCGACGCGGCGCTGCTCGCGGACTGGACGTACAGCGCCTGGGGCGAGGACGACGTGGAGATGTGGCGGGCGCTGTCGGAGGTCGTGCCCGCCTCGGGCCGGGCCCCGGTGCTCGCCCGCCTGCGCGCCCTGGACGAGGAACTGTCCTCGGGCGCAACGGGGTTGCAACGTGGGGCTCCGCACACTCGGCGGTGAGCGCCGGCCAGGGACGGCCGGCGCGGTTCGAGGGAGGCCATGCCGATGACCCGTTACGCCGCACCCGGTACCGAGGGCGCGCTCATGTCGTACCTGCCCCGCTACGACCACTGGATCGGCGGCGCATACGTGGCGCCCGCGCGGGGTCAGTACTTCGAGAACCCGAGCCCGGTCGACGGCCGCCCCTTCACCGAGGTCGCCCGCGGCACCGCGGAGGACGTGGAGCGCGCCCTCGACGCGGCGCACGCGGCGGCTCCGGCCTGGGGTCGTACGGCGCCGAACGAGCGGTCGAACGTCCTCCTGCGGATCGCCGACCGGATGGAGGCGAAGCTGGAGGAGCTCGCGGTCGCGGAGAGCTGGGAGAACGGCAAGCCGATCCGCGAGACGCTGGCCGCCGACATCCCGCTGGCGATCGACCACTTCCGCTACTTCGCCGGGGCGTTGCGCGGCCAGGAAGGCACGCTGAGCGAGATCGACGACGACACCGTGGCGTACCACTTCCACGAGCCGCTGGGCGTCGTCGCGCAGATCATCCCGTGGAACTTCCCGATCCTGATGGCGGTCTGGAAGCTGGCGCCCGCGCTCGCGGCGGGCAACGCGGTGGTGCTCAAGCCCGCCGAACAGACCCCGGTGTCGGTGCACTTCTGGATGAGCCTGGTGGCCGATCTGCTGCCGCCGGGTGTGGTCAACATCGTCAACGGCTTCGGAGCGGAGGCGGGCAAGCCGCTGGCGTCCTCGCCGCGTGTGGCGAAGATCGCCTTCACCGGCGAGACCACGACGGGGCGGCTGATCATGCAGTACGCCTCCGAGAACATCAAGCCGGTCACGCTGGAGCTGGGCGGCAAGTCCCCGAACATCTTCTTCGACGACGTCTGGGCGGCGGACGACGACTTCCGGGACAAGGCGCTGGAGGGCTTCACCATGTTCGCCCTGAACCAGGGCGAGGTCTGCACCTGCCCGTCAAGGGCCCTGATCCAGCAGGGCCACTACAGCGAGTTCCTGGAGGCGGCGGTCGCCCGCACGGAGCGCATCGTCCCGGGCCACCCGCTGGACACCGACACGATGATCGGCGCCCAGGCCTCCAACGACCAGCTGCAGAAGATCCTCTCGTACCTGGACATCGGCCAGCAGGAGGGCGCGAAGATCCTCACGGGCGGCCGGCAGATCACGTACGACGGCGAACTGGCGGGCGGCTACTACGTCCAGCCGACCATCTTCGAGGGCGACAACCGCATGCGGATCTTCCAGGAGGAGATCTTCGGCCCGGTCGTCGCGGTCACGTCCTTCACGGACTTCGACGACGCGATCCGCACGGCCAACGACACCCTCTACGGCCTCGGCGCGGGTGTATGGACCCGCGACACCAACACGGCCTACCGCGCGGGCCGCGCGATCCAGGCGGGCCGCGTCTGGACGAACTGCTACCACGCCTACCCGGCCCACGCGGCCTTCGGCGGCTACAAGCAGTCGGGCATCGGCCGCGAGACCCACAAGATGATGCTGGACCACTACCAGCAGACGAAGAACCTGCTGGTGAGCTACTCGCCGAGGAAGCTGGGCTTCTTCTAGCGGAACGGAAGAACGCGCATGACCCGGGCCTTTCCCGGGTCATGCGCCTTCTTGGAGCGCCCGGGCCTCGGGGAAGACGGGAGAGATGCCCAGTGACGGGGCGATGGCCGACCAGATCGTCGACTGGGCCGTGGGTAGGTCGACGTGTGGGTCGGTGAGCATCACGCGAATGCCCAGGCCGTCGCAGAGCGCCAGGATCAGAGTGCTGATCGCGGCGACATCGCAGGGGGCGAACTCGCCCGACGCGACGCCGCGTTCCACCGCGCCGCCGACCCAGGCATGGAGCTGGTCGTACAGGTCGACGGCGAGGTGCCGGGCTGCGTCGTCGCGCTGTGCGCGCACCCACAGTTCCTGCCACAGTTTCCAGTCCTGGCGCAGCTCCTCGTCGGTGGGCAGCATGGTGCGCACGATGCGCGCGAGCAGGACGCCGGCCGGCACGTCGGCGTCCCCGCCGTCAAGGTCCGTGCCGGTCTGCGCGAACGAATGCGTCATCGCCTCGGTGAAGAGCTTCTCGCGGGTGTCGAAGTGGTAGTGGAGCAGCGCCTTCGACACCCCCGCGTGCTCGGCGACCTTGCGCATGCTGACGTTCTCGAACCCGATGTCCGCGATCACCTCGCACGCGGCCTTGAGGATCCGCTCCCGTGTCTCGAGTGCGCGCTCGGCCTTGGTCACGTTGGCAACTCCCGCTTTCGGTCTCGGTCCACGTCCCGGACCATCATCCCTGCCCATCCTGCCCCGACCGGCGCCCCGGGTACGGGTGGAAGCCCCGACCTGTCTTCCGACCGAGCCGCCCCGCTTCCACCATCCGAGCGAGCAGCGGCGGCGGGGCGTACAGCGGCTCGCGGTACTCCGCGTACATCGACCGGGCGATGGCCTGCACCGTGTCCAGACCGATCAGGTCGGCCAGGGCGAGCGGGCCGAGTGGATGGGCGCAGCCCAAGGTCATGGCCCGGTCGATGTCCTCGGCCGACGCCGTACCGGACTCGGCCATCCGCACCGCTGCCAGCAGGTACGGCACGAGCAGGGCGTTGACGACGAACCCTGCCCGGTCCCGGGCGTGCACGACCTCTTTGCCGAGGACCTCGGCGGCGAAGGCGCCCGCGCGCCGGACGGTGTCCTCGCCGGTGAGCAGCGAGGGCACCAGTTCCACCAGCGGCAGCCGCGGCACCGGGTTGAAGAAGTGCAGACCGATGACCTGGGACGGCCGCGAGGTGGCGGCCGCCAGCCTGATGACGGGCAGGGACGAGGTGTTGGTCGCCAGGACGGCGTCCCGGCGCTCCACGACGGCGTCGAGCCGGGCGAAGACCTCGGTCTTCGCCCGCTCGTCCTCCGCCACCGCCTCGACGACCAGATCGCGGTCGGCGAGCCGCGCCATGTCGGTGGTCACGGCGATTCGGCCGGCCGCGGCCCGACGCTCGGCCACGGCCAGCCGGCCGGCCGCCTCAGCCCGTTCCAGCGAGCGGGTGATCCGCCGCAGTCCGGCTTCCGCGGCCGCCGGTCCGGTCTCCACCACCACGACGTCGCGTCCGGCGCGGGCGCAGACCTCGGCGATGCCGGAGCCCATGAGCCCGCAGCCCACGATCCCCACCCGGGCGAGGTCGCTCACGGGGTCGCCGGCAGCTGCAGGACACCCGTCCCGCGCTTGACGAGTTCGCCCGCGACGATGAGTCGCTGGATCTCGGAGGTGCCCTCCCAGATCCGGTCGACGCGCAGCTCTCGGTAGAGACGCTCGACGGGGTACGAGCGGTCGTAGCCGCGCCCGCCGAAGATCTGCAGGCACCGGTCGACCACCCGACCGGACGCCTCGCTCGCCGCGAGCTTGGCGATCGCGGCCTTCGCGTGCAGGGTCTTGCGGTCGGTTCGACCCTCGCCGACCTCCCAGGCGACCTGGTGGGTGTACGCGCGGTTCACGGCGATGTCGACGGCCGAGTCGGCGAGCATCCCCTGGATCAGCTGGAAGTCGGCGATACGGGAGCCGAACTGACGGCGTCCGACGGCCCAGTCACGGGCGAGCTCCAGGGCCCGCTCGGCCGCCCCGATCGTGCGGGCGGCGATCATCAGCCGCTCCTCGGAGAACCAGGAGCGGGTGAGGTCGTAGCCGTTGCCGACGCCGCCGAGCACCGCGTCCTCAGGCAGGCGTACGTCGGTGAAGGTGAACTCGGGGTGCTCGTAGACGAAGGTGTGCATCCAGCGGGGCACCCGGGTCATCTCGATGCCCGGGGTGTCCTTGTCCACGAGGAACAGCGTCGGCGCCCGCTCCTCCCCCGCAGCAGCAAGCACAATCATGAAGTCGGCGTGGTCGCCCACGGTGACGAACCACTTCTCGCCGTTCAGCACCCAGCCGTCGGCGGTCCGGGTCGCGGTGGTGTGCAGGTTCTGCGGGTCGGAGCCGGCTTCGGGCTCGCTGACCGCGTAGCAGTCGCGCCGGCGCCCGCGGATCACGGGCACGAGGTACCGCTCGCGCTGTTCGGGCGTGCAGTGCGCGAGGGCGTTGGCGGGCCGCCACACCATGTCCCACAGTGCGCCGGTGAGCCGGCCCAGTTCCTCCTGGACGACGACCTGCTCAGGAACGGTGAGTCCGGCACCGCCCCACTCGGCCGGCATGTTGACGGCCTGGAGGCCGCTGTCGAGGACGGCGTCGCGGATCTCGGCGTGGGCCTGTGGCGGCAGACCGTTGTTCTCCTCGCAGTCGAGCTCGTACTTCATGATGAAGTCGGTGAGGTCACGCGCCGATTCCTTGAGCTCCTGCTGGCGTGCGGTGAGACGGAAGTCCATGGGGTGCTTGTCCTCTCGGTGGTGGGTGTGGGTGCCGGGACAGGGCCGTGGGCTCAGCGCGGCAGGGCCAGCGCCCCGGTGCCGCGCTTGATCAGCTCGTTGGCGATGATCAGCCGTTGGATCTCCGATGTGCCTTCCCAGATCCGGTCGACGCGCAGCTCTCGGTACATGCGCTCGACCGGGTACGAGCGGTCGTAGCCGCGCCCGCCGAAGATCTGCAGGCACCTGTCGACCACCCGACCGGCGGCTTCGCTCGCCGCGAGCTTCGCCGTGGAGGCCTTGGCGTGCAGGGTCTTGCGGTCGGTCTGAGGCTGGTCGGCCTCCCAGGCGATCTGGTGGGTGTAGGCGCGGTTGACGGCGATGTCGACGGCGCAGTCGGCGAGCATCCCCTGGATCAGCTGGAAATCGGCGATACGGGAGCCGAACTGACGGCGTCCGACTGCCCAGTCACGGGCCAGTTCCAAGGCCCTCTCGGCGGCGCCGACGGTCCGGGCGGCGATCATCAGCCGCTCGTCGGTGAACCACTCCTTCGTCAGCTCGTAGCCGTTGCCGACGCCGCCGAGCACGTCCTCGTCGGGTACGAAGACGTCGGTGAACCGGAACTCGGGGTGCCCGTTCACCGCTGAGTGCATGAAACGGGGGACCCGCGTCATCTCGACACCGGGGGCCTGCTTGTCGACGAAGAAAAGCGTCGCCGCACGGTCCGGCCCGGCATCGGCCTGCACCAGCAGGAAGTCGGCGATGTCGCCGCAGGTGACGAACCACTTCTCGCCGTTCAGAAGCCAGCCGCCCGCCGTGCGGGTCGCGGTGCTCGTGCCCGATCCGGGGTCGGATCCGGCCCCGGGCTCGGTGACGGCGAAGGCGTCGAAGCGCTCGCCGCGAATCACCGGCAGCAGATACTTCTCGCGTTGTGCCTCGGTGCCGTACGCGAGGACGTTGGCGGGCCGCCAGGGAATGTCCCACAGGCAGTTGGTGACCTTGCCGAACTCCTCCTCGACGATCACCTGGTCCAGCAGGGAGAGTCCTGCGCCGCCCCACTCGGCGGGCATGTTGATGGCGTAGACGCCGGCTTCGATCGCGGCCCGGGTCAGCTCCCGCACGGTGTCGGCGGGCAGCGGGCCGCCCGCTTCCTCGGACTGCTCCTCGCACCGCATCAGGAGCCGCGTGTAGGCCGCGGCGCGCGCCTTGAGCTCGGTCTGCTCGGGGGTGTAGCGGAAGTCCATGGTGTGGGTCTCCTCCAGGGCGAGAGGGGTGTGCGGGACGGTGTGCAGAGAGGTATGCGGGGGTGTACGGGAAGGCCTCACCGGGGCCTCGTGGGGAGGGTTGGGGGTCAGCCGAGGACGGCTCGCGCGTCCAGCGCGAGGGCGCCGTCCGGGCGTACCAGCAGCGGGTTGACCTCCAGCTCGGCGATCTCCGGGTGGGCCGCGGCGGCTTGGGTGATGCGGGCGACGACAGCGGCGGCCGCCGTCACGTCCACGGCGGGACGGCCCCGCACGCCGTCGAGCAGGGGGGCGGTCCGCAGCCCCCGCAGCAGCTTCTCGGCGAAATCGGCGGCCACCGGCGCGAGGGCGAAGGCCACGTCGCGCATGGTCTCGGCGAGCACCCCGCCGAGGCCGACCATCGCCACCGGGCCGAACCGGGGGTCGCGTTGGACGCCGACGATCAGTTCGACACCGTCCGAGAGGTCCGCCATGGCCTCGACCGAGTACGAGGGGGCGCCGAGGCGGGCGTGCATCCGCCGGTACGCGGCCAGCAGCGCGTCCCGGTCGGCGAGCCGCAGCGCCACCCCGCCGGCGTCGGACTTGTGCAGGAGGTGGAGAGCCTTGAGGACGTACGGTCCTTCGAACGAGGCGGCAGCGGCGAGCAGCCCGGCCTCGTCGGTGATCTCCCGGGCCGGCGGGAAGGGCACTCCGGCGGCGGCCAGCAGCGCCCGCACACCGTGGTACGAGGGATCCCCCAGTGGTGGCCCGGCGGGCGGCGGCGCGGCCACCCCGGTCGGAGCGCCCGCCGCGCGGCCGGTCAGCGCGGCGAGTGCACGGGCCGCGTCCTCGGTGGCGGCGAACACCGGGACCCCGGCCTCGGCGAGCGCCCGGCAGCTGGGCGACTCCGGGTACATGGACTGCACGACCAGCGGCTTCGGTGTGGCGGCGAGGTGTCCGGCGATCTCCTTCGCGGCCCGCTGCTCGCCCTCGGCGAGGACGGAGCCGCCGGCGGGCCCGCCGCCCAGGCCGCCTTCGGAGGCGGCGTACCCGCCGAAGTAGCCCGTCATCAGGACGGCGTCCACCTCGTCGGCGGCCAGCAGTTCGCGGACGGTGTCGGCGTACGAGAGGGGGCGCTGCTCCCCCATCCCGGCGAGGTCGACCGGGTTGCGGACGGCGGACTGCTCCCACAGCACGCTCCGCAGCCGGTCCTGGGCCGGGGCGCCGAGCTCGGGCACGTCGAGCCCGGCGTCCTCGGCAGCGTCGGCGGCGACCGCGCCGTGGCCGCCGCCGTCCGTGAGGACGGCGGTCCGCCGGCCGGTCGTGCGCCGCCCGCCGGCCAGGGCGGCGAGCACCACGGTCATCTCCCGTGGGGTACGGACGAGTTCGACACCCGCGTCGCGGCATGCCGCGGCCACCACGTCGGTCGAGGTGGTCAGTGCCCCCGTGTGCGACTGGGCACTGCGGGCCGAGGCGGTGCCGCGGCCGGCGGTGAGGAGGACCACGGGCTTGCCGGCCTCGGCGGCGGCGCGGGCGAAGGCCCGGCCGTCGCCGAAGTCCTCGGCGTACACGGCGATCACGGAGGTGGGCTCGTGGCGGGCGCAGTCCTCGACGAGGTCGACGAGGGTGACGTCGGCCTGGTTGCCGAGCGAGACGAAGCGGGAGAAGCCGAGGTCGTGCGGGGCGCCGCGCAGCTGGAGTTCGAGGGCCAGGTTGCCGCTCTGGCTGAGCAGGGCGACATGGCCGGGCGCGAACCGGTCCGAAGCCAGGTACAACTCGGTGGTGTTGTCCGCGATGCCCAGGCAGTTGGGGCCGACGAGCACGGCTCCGGCGGCCCGGACCCGCTCGGCGACGACCCGCTGGCGGGCGAGACCGGCGGGGCCGGCCTCGGCGAAACCGGCGGTGATGGCGACGATCGCCTTCGCCCCGCAGGCGAGGGCGTCGTCGACGGCCGCCTCGAAGCCGGTGCCGGGCACGGAGATCACCACCAGGTCGACCGGCTCGCCGATCTCGCCGAGGGAGGTGGCCGCCGTCCGGCCGAGTACGGTGCCGCCGCGCCGGTTCACGAGGTGGACGGGCCGCCGGTCGGGCGCGCGGAGGGCCTGGGCCGCCACCGCATGGCCGTACTTCGCCGGGTCGTCACTGGCGCCGACCACGGCGACGGATCCGGGGTCGAAGAGCGAGGTCAGGTCACGCGTCATCTCATCCCTCCACGCGCAGGGCAGAGTTGGGGCAGCTCTCCGCGCAGGCGCGGGCGCGGTCCTCGGCAGCGGGCGGCACGTCGACGGCGACGACCTTCGCGTAGCCCCATTCGTCGAGCTCGACGAGTTCGGGGGTGTTCTCCTGGCAGAGGCCGTAGCCGTTGCACAGCGTGGCGTCCAGCAGCAGTTTCATGACGTTCCTTCCAGTACGGCGGCCATGGGCTCGGCGGATGTGGGGCCGGATCCGGTCGGCGCGGGTGGTCCCACGGCCGGTACCGGCACGCTCAGGCGGGTCAGGCGGTGCGGGTCCCGCCCGGGGGCGTCGGCGCGGCATACCGGGCAGGGCCCGTCGAGATGGGCCCGGACCTGTGCCGGGAAGACGCGCAGCAGGCTTCCGGCGAGGCCGGCGGCGGCGTCAAGGAGCCCGCACGCACCCCGCCCGGGCAATCCTCGCGCCCATCGGTGCAGCCGCTCGGCAGTGTCGGGTTCGGCGGATCCGGAGGCGAGGCGGTCCAGAGCGTCACTGATCGCGGCCGAGCCCGACACGCAGACACCGCACTGGCGTGCGCTCTCGACCGCGAGGTAACCGACCGCGTCGGCAGCGGCGCCCACCGGGCAGACGTCGGTGGTGAGGAAGCGGATGGCTCCGCAGCCGAGCGCCGTGCCCGCGGCAGCGAGAGCGCCGGGTTCGAGGGGCAGGTCCAGGGCGCGGGCGTCGACGAGCCCGCCGAAGAGACCGCCCATCAGGGCGCCGGTCGAGGCCGGGGTGCCGTGGGCGGCGGCAAGGGTCCTCAGGGGGACCCCGTACGGCGCCTCGGTGAGCACAGGTGCGACGCTGCCGCCCGAGAGGGTGACCAGGGTGGAGCGCGCGATCGGCTCGCGCAGGTCGGGCCGGGCGGCGACGAGCGCGATCCGGGCGAGTGTCTCGACATTGGCGACCAGCGTCGGCACGCCCCGGACTCCCCGCTCGAAGGGGCGGGGCGGTTTGGCGGTCGGCAGGGCCGGCCCGCCGTCGATCCGGCGGACGACCGCGGTCTCCTCGCCGGCGACATAGGCGGCGGCGGTCTCGACGACCTCGACGGGCAGCGACGGTACGCGTTCGGCGAGGGCACGGCGGACGCTGCGGGCCGCCTCCGGGTCGGAGAGGTAGACGTAGCCGTGTTCGGCGCCGGTCACCGCGGCGGCGTGGACGAGGCCGTCGAGGACCAGGTGCGGGCGGGCCCGCAGCAGCCAGCGGTCCTTGACCGAACCGGGCTCGCCCTCTTCCCCGTTGGCCACCACGACCGGGGTGCCTGCACCTGCCGCGCGCTCGCCGCGCGTCCCGCTCCCCCGGCCGCGTCGCCCGAGCTCGCGGACGGTACGGAGCTTGACGGCGGCCGGGAATCCGGCGCCGCCGCGGCCGCGCAGGTCGCAGGCGTCGAGGTGATGCAGCAGCTCGTCGGGGGTGACGGCGGCGGCGTAGCCACCGGTGGCCTCGTACGCCTCGGCGTTCTCCGTCGCGTTCGGCGTCGCGCCCAGCACAGAATCCGGCGCGGGGGCGGTCGGGTGACGGATGACGGTCGAGGGGCGGCTGATGGCCGGGGGGTGACTCGGGGGCGAGGGGAGGCTGTGGGTCATCTGCCGTCTCCTGTACGGGCGGTGGGGGCGGGTCCGGCGGTACGGGACCGGGTGCGCAGGAGTCGCAGCGCGCCTTCGAGCGCGGCGCGGTCCCCTGCGGTGCGGCCGTATCCCGCTCCTGGCAGGCCGATGAGCATGCGGTGGTGGTCGAGGATCACCTCGGCGGCCAGCAGCGCGGCCGCGGTCGAGGCGTCCGTGTCCGCGTCGGCTCTCGTGTCCGCGTCCGCGTTCATGCCCGCGTGGCTGTCTCCGCCGCCCTGCTCTTCGAGCCGGAGGGCCACGGCGGTCACGAGCGCGGTGGCTTCGGCGAGGTAGCGCAACCAGCTGTGCCGGCTGCCCCTCAGAACCAGGCGTTCCACCCGGCGCCGCTCGACGGCCGCGAGTTCGGCCCGGCCCGGCGGCGGGTGGTGCGCCGTGCCGAGGGAGGCGCGCAGCGTGGCGACGGCTGCGGGCAGCTCCCGCTCCGGTTCGGGGGTGAGCCCGAGCCAGTCCAGATGCCGACGACCACTCATACGTGCCTCCGGAAGGGAAGGGGTGCGGGTGCCGTGACCGTCGGTCGCGGGCCCGGCAGCCGAGTGGGGCATTCGAGCCACAGGCTCGTCCGCGGTCTCCGGCCGAGGGGGAATCGGAGGAGGAAAGCGAGGGAGGTGCGTGTCGGGGCAGGTGCCAGGGCACGCCGGGCTGCTTCCGGCGCGAGGCCGTGGGCCGCACCCACCAGATGACGAGAAAATGCGCAGGTCAGAGGCAGTGCGGCGGGAGAGCAGCAACAGGAACACGTTTGCTGACCGATCGGTCAGGCAATAACCAAGCTAGCTGACCGATCGGTCAGCGTACAAGTCTTGACCCAGCGGAATTCAGCCACCACGCTGGCTGTCCAATCGGTCAGCCCGGTCCCGGCACCCGCCCCGACCCGCTGCCCGCATGCGGTTCGCACGACATCGACGCCCGACACCGATCGCCGCCCCGCGGTACGAGGAGTCACCGATGCACCCCAGAGCCCCCGCACCCGGCGCACTCACCGCGCACGAGGCGCCCACCGCACCCGACACAGCCGCCAGGGACCTCCCCGCTCCCGCGCTGGCGGCCCGCAACTACACCGATCCCGCCGTCGCCGCCGCCGAGACCCGCCAAATCTTCGCCAGGTCCTGGCAGCTCGTGTGCCACGAGTCCGACCTGCCCGGCCCCGGGGCCCGGCTCGCCGCCACCGTCGCCGACCGGGAGGTCCTGGTCGTCCGCACCGAGGACGGCGGCATCGCCGCCCACCTCAACGTCTGCCGCCATCGCGGAACCCGCCTGGTCACCGCCCCCGAAGCGGCCGGCAAGGCGATCCGCTGCCCGTACCACGGCTGGACCTACCGCCTCGACGGCAGCCTGGTCGGCGCCCCCGAGGCCCGGCAGATCCCCTGCCTCGACAAGCCCCGCCTCGGCCTGTTCCCGGCCCGGGTCGAATCCTTCCTGGGCTTCGTCTTCGTCAACCTCGACCCGAACGCCGTCCCGCTCGCCGAGAGCTGCGCGGGGCTCGCCGAGGCCGTCGGCCACTACGCCGGGGCGGACCTGGTGCCGGTCGGCCGGGACCGGATCCACGACCTGGCCCGCGCCGAGGTCCAGGAGGCCAACTGGAAGGTCGCGGTCGACAACTACCTGGAGGGGTACCACGTACCCGTCGCCCACCCCGGCCTGATGCGCCTGCTCGACTACCAGGGCTACGGCTGCGAGATCCACGACTCCTACGTCCTGTTCACCTCGCCCCTGCGCGACAAGCCGTCCTCCAACTGGACCGAGCGCCTCTACCAGCGCGTCACCGCGCCCATGCCCGGCCTCACCGAGGCCGACCGCAGGGTCTGGCGGTACGCCGTGATCTACCCCAACACCCTCATCGACTTCTACCCGGACCACGTGCTCGCGTGGACCGCCGTGCCGGCCGCGGTCGACAAGGTGGCCGTCCCCGGCGCCTTCTACACCCGCCGCGGCACCGGGCTGCGCACCCGACTCGCCCGGCGCCTGAACATGCACATCGGCTGGATCACCAACGACGAGGACACCGAGCTGGTCGCCCGTGTCCAACGCGGTCTGTCCACCCCGGGGTTCGAACCCGGACCGCTGTCCCGGCGCGAGCTCGCGGTCGGCTGGTTCGCCGACCGCATCCGTGCCGACCTGGCGGACCCCGCAGAGCTCTCGGACCCCGCCGACCCCGCGGAGGCCGCACCGGACCCCGACCCCGGCTCCGGCCCGCCCGGCCGGTGAGCGGCACCGCCCCGTCGCCGTAGCGCCGTACCACCGCACCGCCCTACCGCCGCGGCCTCATCGCCGTACCTCCGTCCCCCGCCCCGTGCCCCGAACCCGGCCGCACACCCCCGTACGCGCCCAGCCGAACGCCTCACGCGTCGACGCACCGAACGTTCGCCCGCCGTCCCCCAGCGGCCCCTACGGAGAGGACCCCATGTCCCCCGAGGCACCTTCCCTGTCCCGCCGCTCACTGCTCCGCGCCGGCGCCACCGCCACCCTCGGTCTGACGGCGGCCGGCTGCGGATTCTCCTCCGCCTCCGACGACGCCGGCCGGTCGGCCGCCGAGTCCCCCATCGACGTCAAGGTCGACGGCGACCTCGTCTACTTCAACTGGGCCGACTTCGTCGACCCGGCCGTCTTCGCCGGCTTCTCCAAGGAGTACGGGGTCAAGGTCGTCCAGTCGAACTACGACTCCATGGAAGGCATGGCCGCCAAACTCAACGCCGGCAACCGCTACGACATCATCTTCCCCACGGCGAAGTGGGCCGAGCGCCTCTCCCGAGGGGGCCGGCTGCGCCGCATCGACCACGGGCGCCTGAGCAACGCCGAGGCCGTGTTCGGCGCCTACGACTACTTCGCCGACCCGTGGTACGACCCCCGCTCCGCTCACACCGTCCCCTTCACCATGTACAAGACCGGCATCGGTTGGCGCCGGGACCGGCTCGGCGACCTCACCGGCTCTTGGGACGATCTGTGGAACGACCGAGCCAAGGGCAAGGTCTTCGTCCTCGACGACCGCGACGAGGTACTGGCCGTCGGCGCGCTCAAACTCGGCCTGCCCCTCACCACCGACCGGCCGGGCGACCTCGACCGCGTCACCGACACCCTGCGCACCCTGCGCCCTCGACTGCGCGGCTTCTCCAGCGACAGCTACAACAACCTGCTCAACGGCAACGCCGACATGACCCAGGCGTGGAGCGGGGACATGGCCGCGATGCTCGCCCAGGCGAAGGACCCGTCGGTGTTCGGTTTCGAGACCGCCCGCGAGGGGGCCCCGGTCAACTCCGACTGCTACGCCATCCCCGCCGACGCACCGCACCCCGGCACGGCCATGCTCTTCATCGACTACATGCTCCGGCCCGAGAACGTGAAGCGGAACATCGAGTACATCGGCTACCCGATGCCGGTGCGCGGCACGGAGGACACCTACGCCGCGCTCGTGGAGCCCTTCCCCCAGTGCCAAGTGACCGCGGCCGACCTCAGGGACGACCTGTTCTTCCGCAACGGCACGGCAACGGGCGAGAAGGCACGCGACGCCGCCTGGACCGACGTGAAGGCGGGCTGACATGGCGGATACCGCCCGTACCCCACGTACCGCCAGAAAGCCGGTGCAAGAACGTCTGTGGACCTGGCTGATGCTGCCCGGCACGCTCTGGATGACCGTCTTCCTCGTCGCCTCCCTGATCCTGGTGGCCACCCTCGCGTTCGGCACCACCGACCCGCTCGGCAACCCGCGCTTCGGCTTCGTCCTCGACAACTTCACGGCCCTGGCCGACCCCGCCTACCGCACGGTCCTGCTCCGTTCGCTGGGCTACGCCCTGGTCACCTGCGCCGTCTGTCTGGTCATCGCCTACCCCGTCGCGTACGCCATCGCGACCAGGGGCGGCCGGTACAAGAACCTGCTGATCGCGGCGATCGTCGTCCCGTTCTTCGCCAACTACCTGGTGCGGATGTATGGCTGGTCCGTCGTCCTGTCCGACGACGGACCGCTGCTGAGGGCACTGCGGGCGATCGGGCTCGCCGACGGGGGGACCCGGATCCTGCAGACCGGCGCGGGCGTCGTCGCCGGTCTCGTCTACGGCTTCGTCGTCTTCATGATCATCCCGCTGTACGCGGCCATGGAACGCATGGACGCCTCGCTCATCGAGGCGGGCCGCGACTTGTACGCCGGTCCGCTGCGGACGTTCCTGTTCGTCACCGTCCCGGCCACCCGGCAGGGCGCGGCCGCCGGCTGTGTCCTCGTCCTGCTGCCCGCCATGGGCGACTTCGTCAGTGCCCAGCTCATGGGAGGCCCCGACCAGATCATGATCGGCAACCTGATCCAGGACAAGTTCTTCCAGGGGCAGAACTGGCCGCTCGGCTCCGCCCTCACCATGCTGCTGATGGCCGTCCTCCTCCTCGGCATGCTCGGCTATCTGCGGCGCACCCGCAAGGACGAGGCGGAGGCGGTCCGATGAGGGCCGCCCGCGGGCGCCGCCGCGGCGCCGAGCGCCGTCCCCGGTTCGCCATCGCCGTCACCGCCGTCTTCTTCGCGCTGCTCTACGTCCCCATCGGCGTCGTCGTCCTGTTCTCCTTCAACTCGCAGAAGTCCCTGACCGTCTTCGACGACGTCAGCCTGCGCTGGTACGGAGCGTTCCTCCGCGACGACATGCTGCTGGACTCGCTCGACATGAGCCTGCGGGTCTCCCTCGTCGCCATGATCGGCTCGGTGGTGCTGGGCGTCGCCCTCGCGCTCGGCCTGGTCCGCGGCCGCAACCGACTCGGCTCCTTCGCCGGACTGGTGATGCTCGTCCCGCTCATCACCCCGGAGATCGTCACCGGCGTGGCCGCGATGCTCCTGTTCAAGGGCCTCGGCATCACCCTGTCCACGACGACGGTGATGCTCGCCGAGATCACCTTCTCCATCTCGTATGTGACGGTGATCCTGCGCTCCCGTGTCGCCGCCCTGAACCCGGAGATCGAGGAGGCGGCCATGGACCTGGGGGCCACGCGCCGGCAGGCCGTACGGCTGGTGACGCTGCCCGCGCTGCTCCCCGGCATCCTCGCCTCCGCCGTCCTCGTCTTCGCCCTGGTCTTCGACGACTTCGTCCTCGCCTACTTCACCACCGGCGTCGATCCGCAACCTCTGTCGGTCCGGATCTACTCGGCGATCCGGTTCGGGGTCCAGCCCACCATCAACGCCGTCGGCACGCTGATGCTGGCCGGCTCCGTCGCACTCGTCGCCCTCGCCCTCGCCATCCCGCGCCTGTTCGGCCGGCGCGGCGGCCTCGACCTGCTCTCCGGGAAGTAGACGCCATGACCTCGCAACCCACGCCCCCGCAGGCGCCGGACACGGCCCGAGTTCCGCAACCGCAAGCAGTACTCCCGCACCCCGCTGTCCGGCTCGACCGGGTCGGCAAGAGCTACCCCGGGAGCTCCGGGAGCTCCGGCGCCTCCGCCTCGTACGCCGTCCACGACATCAGCCTCGACATCGCCCCCGGCGAGTTCTTCTCCCTGCTCGGTCCCTCCGGCTGCGGCAAGACCACCCTGCTGCGCATGATCGGCGGCTTCGCCGACCCCACCGAGGGCAGCGTCCTGCTCGACGGGGAGGACGTGACGGGCCTCCCGCCCCACCGGCGCAACGTCAACACCGTCTTCCAGAGCTACGCCCTCTTCGACCACCTGTCCCTCGCCGACAACGTGGCCTTCGGCCTCAAGCGCAAGGGCGTCGCCCGCCCCGAGATCCGCCGCCGGGTCGCCGAGATGCTCGACCTCGTCCAGCTCGGGGACCTGGCGGGCCGCAGACCGACCACCCTCTCCGGCGGCCAGCGCCAGCGCGTCGCCCTCGCCCGCGCCCTGGTCAACCGTCCGCAGGTGCTGTTGCTCGACGAGCCGCTGGCGGCTCTCGACCTGAAGCTCCGGCGTCGGATGCAGGTCGAGCTCAAGCAGATCCAGCGCGAGGTGGGCATCACCTTCCTGTTCGTCACCCACGACCAGGACGAGGCCCTGACCATGTCGGACCGCCTCGCCGTCATGAACGAGGGCCGCCTCGAACAGTGCGGGACTCCGGAGGACGTGTACGAGCGCCCCACCAGCAGCTTCACCGCCTCGTTCCTCGGGACCTCCAACCTCGTCCCCGGCACCTACCGCGCCGGACGGGTGCTGCTCGACCAGGGCCCGGCGCTCCCCGTCGGCGACCGCCCCGGCATGACCGACGGCCGTCGGGTCAGTCTCTCGCTGCGCCCCGAGAAGATCTGGCTGTCCGACTTCGAGCCCGGCATGGCCCGGGTCACCGGTGTCGTCCGGGAGACCGTCTACTCCGGCCCCACCACCACGTACCTCATCGAACTGGCCCCCGGCGTCACCGTGCACGTCCTGGAGCAGAACACGGCCCGCTCCCGCATGGAGGACCGCTGGAGCGGCGGCGAGGAGGTCGAGCTCGGCTGGCGGCCCGAGCACTGCCTGGTGTTGGACTGACGACGGCCCCTCCGAAGGAGACACCATGTACCACGATGTCATCGTGCTCGGCGCCGGACTCGCCGGACTCGCCGCCGCCCGCGACCTGGCCGCGGGCGGAGTCGACGTCCTCGTCGTCGAGGCCCGCGACCGGGTCGGCGGCCGCGTCGAGCAGACCACGCTGCCCGACGGCCGCCTCGTCCAGCTCGGCGGGGAGGTGGTCGGCTCGGCGCACACCGCGTACACGGCGCTCGTCGCCGAACTCGGCCTCTCCCTCGTCCCCAGCTACGTCGCCGAACCCGGCGCGCTCGCCCGCGCCACGCCCGAAGGCGTCAGCGCCGGCGACCCGCCGCACTGGTTCGGCCCCGGGGACGACGCCTCCCACCGGAAGGTCACCGCCGGCTTCGCCGCACTCGCCGCGACCGTCGACCCCGACGACCCCTGGTCCCACCCCGAGGCCACCGCCCTGGACCGGATGTCCGTGGCCGGCTGGCTGCGCGACGAGGGGGCGAGCCCGGCCGTCGTACGGCTGTGGGAGATCGGCCAGCTCGCGCTCGCCGACGGCTCGTTCGAACGTACCTCTCTGCTCGCCGCCCTCCGCAAGCATGCCGCCGTCCCCGGCCTCGGCCACTACGAGTACGAGGCCTGGGAGGGCCTGCGGGTGGCCGAGGGCTCGGCGACCGTGGCCCTGCGGATGGCGGCCGGCCTCGACGGCAGAATCCGTACGGGCTCGCCCGTCGAGGCGCTCGTGGTCCGCCGCTCCGGCGACTGCTCGGTGCGCCTCGCGGGCGGCGAGACCCTCACCGCGGCCGCCGTCGTCAGCGCCCTGCCCGCCGGCCCGCTGCGCTCGCTCGCCGTCACCGGCGTCGGCGAGGAGCGCCTGGCCTCGCTGTACCACCAGCGGCACGCCCTCGCCGCGAAGTTCGTCGCCGCCTATGACCACCCGTTCTGGCGCGACCGGGGGTTCAGCGGTCTGTCCGAGTGCGAGGGGGTGCTGGGCAGCACCTGGCCGCAGAACGAGGGCATCCTGTCCGCCCTGATCCCGCCCGAGAGATACGGCGTCCTGCTCGGCACCCCCGCCCACCTGCGCACCCGCGAGCTCCTCGCCGAGATCGCCCGGCTGTACGGCGACCAGGCCCATCGGCCACGCGCCGCGCATCTGCGCCTGTGGGGCACCGACCCCTGGACCCAGGGGTACGTCACGCAATGGGCTCCTGGCGACGTCATGGCCGTCGGCCCCCGTCACGGCACCCATGAACCGCCCTTCTACGTCTGCGGATCCGACCAGTGGGTGGCCGGCTACATGGAGGGCGCCGTCCGCACCGGCCGCGCCGCCGCGAAGGAGGCCCTGCGCCGTGGCTGACAGTCTGCTGAACCACATCGGCGGCGAGGACCGAGCCGCCGCCACGGGCATGACCACCGAGCTGGTCGACCCCGCCACCGGGCGCGTGCACGGCCACGCCCCACGCTCCGGCCGCGCCGACACCGACGCCGCCTGCGCGGCCGCCGCGGCCGCGTACGGACCCTGGTCGGCCACCACCCCGGCCGACCGGCAACGGGCCCTGCTCGCCGTCGCCGACGCCGTCGAGGCGCACGCGGACGAGCTGACCGCCGCGGAGACCGCCGACACGGGAAAGCCCGCCGCACAGTTCCGCACGGAGGAACTCCCCGCGATCGCCGACGCCTTCCGCTACTTCGCCGGAGCCGCCCGCAACCTCCCGGGCGCCGCCGCGGCCGAGTACACCGAGGGCCGCACCTCCCTGCTGCGCCGCGAATCTGTCGGCGTCTGCGCCCAGATCACGCCGTGGAACTACCCCCTGATGATGGCCGCCTGGAAGATCGCACCGGCCCTCGCCGCCGGCAACACCACCGTCCTCAAACCCGCCGACACCACCCCCTCCTCGTCGGTGCTCCTCGCCCGGATCGCGGCCCCCCACCTGCCCCCGGGTGTGCTGAACGTCGTCTGCGGCGACCGCGACACGGGCCGCGCCCTCACCGCCCACCCCGCCGTCGCCCTGATCGCGCTCACCGGCAGCGTCCGCGCCGGCCAGGAGATCGCCGCCTCGGCTGCGGCCGGCCTGAAGCGGGTCCACCTCGAACTGGGCGGCAACGCGCCCGTGATCGTCCACGACGACGTCGACGTCCCGTCCACCGCCGCCGCCCTGGCCCAGGTCGCCTTCTACAACGCCGGCCAGGACTGCACCGCCCCCACCCGCTTCCTGGTCCACGCCCGCATCCACGACGCCTTCCTGGACGCCCTCGCCGACGTCGCCCGCGCACTGCGCCCCGGCACCGACCTCGGCCCGCTCAACAACGCCGCCCAGCTGGCCTCGGTCCGCGCCCTGCTCGACCGGCTGCCCGGCCACGCCCGGATCGTGGCCGGCGGCACACGGCCCGCGGGGCCCGGCTTCTTCCACGCCCCCACCGTCGTCGCCGGGGTGCGCCAGGACGACGAGATCGTCCAGGAGGAGATCTTCGGGCCCGTCGTGACCGTGCAGTCCTTCAGCGACGAGTCCGAAGCGCTGCGGCTCGCCGACGACGTACGCTTCGGACTGGCCGCGAGCGTATGGACCAGAGACCACGACCGGGCGATGCGGGCGACGAGGGCCCTGCACACCGGGATCGTGTGGGTGAACACCCACGGCACCACGGTCTCCGAAATGCCGCACGGCGGAGTCAAACACTCCGGATACGGCAGCGACCTGTCTCTCTCCGGCCTCCTCGACTACACCCGGCCCAAGCACGTGATGATCTGAGCCGCGGTCCCCTCCCGGTCCCTTGCGGACGACGTCGAGGAATTGCCGCGCCGTCTCGCGGAACGCCTTCGCGCTGCCGGCCATGAACAGGGTCTCGGCGTGCAGGCGCTGGTGCAACAAGTCGCGGTGGGCCGCCGCTGCGTGGCGACCAGGATCCGGGCCATGCGCGGACCAGCTGCCTGCGGCTTGGCCGAATCGTGGCCGTTTCCGCTGGTCAGCGACCACGCGAGGTCTATGCGGGCGGCAAGCATGCGGACGAACTGCGGCGGGATCGGGACAGGACGCGTCGCGGTGGCCGCGCGCCGCTTGGGGGTCTACCTCCTCGTTGACCTGCGGAGGGCTTCACTTGATCCCATGAACTGGTGTGCGCTCCCAGCGCTGGTCGATGAGCCTCTTCCCACCTGAGGTGCCGTCTCCGGGTACTCAGCTGACACGGGTTGGCCCCTGAAGAAGCCTCCGTGGACGGTCTCGCCGCAGAGTCGCCATCACGCGCCCCGTCCGGTTGTTGATGTGCGCCAGACCCTCTGGCAGGGTGCGGACATCAAACGGGAGGGACCCATGCTGAAGCAAGCCGCCGAGGGTGTGCTGATCCACCAGAGCGAGTTGCTCGAGAACAACACCGTTGTCGTGCAGGGCAGGGACGGTGTGCTGGTCGTGGACGCCGGGATCACCGGTGCCGAAATGACCTGCCTGGCGAACGACCTTCGACAGCTGGGCCGGCCTGTGGTGGCAGGGTTCTCGACGCATCCTGATTGGGATCACGTGCTCTGGCACGCCGAACTCGGTGAAGTGCCTCGTTACGGCACAGCCCGCTGCGCGGAATTCATGCAGGATGTGTTGTCGAACGCGGACTGGAAGGCCGGCGTCGCCGAGGGGCTGCCGCCGGAAATCGCCGAGGACACACCGCTCGACCTGTACGGCCTGATCACTGGTCTGCCTGCTGGAACCGCGCAGCTTCCCTGGGACGGCCCCAAGGTGCGGATCATCGAGCATCCGGCGCATGCCCCGGGCCATGCGGCCCTGTTGATCGAAGAACGCCGGGTTCTCATCGCCGGCGACATGCTCTCCGACGTCTTCGTTCCCATGCTCGACGACACCGTTGACCCGATTGAGGACTACCTGGTCGGGCTGAGGCTGCTCGAGGGCGTGGCGGACGACGTCGATGTCCTCATCCCCGGACATGGGTCCCTCGCCAGAGACGAGGAGGTAAGCGCAAGGATCAAACTGGATCGAGCGTACGTGGAGGACCTACGTGACGCCCGGGTGTCCAGCGACCCCCGGGTCGTATCGCCCAAACCCGGCTGGGAGTGGGCAAGCAGCATCCACGAAGGGCAGGCCCGAAACCTCGCCCGACGAAGCAAGCGCGACGGGGCGCCTGGCTAGCACGTTGCTTCCGCCACAAGACGCCCCTGCCAGGGAGCCTCTTCAGAGCTGGCTACGCTGAACGCGACTGTCCTGCGCGACGACGAAGCTCCTGGCAGCCGGATTCTCGACCCAGATCACCCGTGTCCGCCAGAAGCTTCGCGTGCTTGTCCATCCGTCCTCCATCGACTTGTCCACCCGCACCTTGCGGTTCTTGGCCGGAGAACTGACGGTCAGGCGCCGGGACATCGGGACGCGGTGGCGGCGGCTTCCCGTGGCTCGTCAGGCCCTGGGATCGCCACCGTCTACCGCTATATACGTGAAGCCATCGAGGTTCTGGCCACCCGCGCCCCGACCTTGACCGAGGCGATGAAGACCATCCATACCCAAGGCGTTCGTCAAGGGACCACGAGAACCTCGCCCACACGTGACCTCGCACTGTCAGGGCGTCGCCAACGACCATGCGTAGGAGACAGCGTGCTGGAGGTTCGGGGGCCTGGGTGCTGGGGCGGTTCAGTTCCGCGCTCTCGCTGCCCAGCGGTGAGAGCGGCCTTGAGGAAGGCGCCGCCTTGGCGGACGGCGGCCTTGGTGGGCGGACTGTCGCGAAGAGCGTTGAGAGAAGCGAAGTCGTGGACTGTTCCGAGGTAGCGGACGGCGGTCACGGCCACTCCTGCTTGCTGTAGCCGGCGCGCGTACTGTTCCGCCTCGTCCCGGACGACGTCGGCCTCGGCCGTGACGACCAGTGCTCCTTGTTGCCCAGGCCCTGCGCCGCCAGACGTACGATCTGCTGCTGCTGGGCGGTCAGGTAGGAGCACTCGCCGCCGACGGCCTCCTCCTCGACGACGGCAGCGGTCAGCCCGGACCGGACGACCCGGTCGGCGACGACCTCGCCGCCCGGCCCGCCGCCGATCACGACGACGTCGTACGTGTTCATCAGCCGCGTACCAGAGGGGTGTCCACGAGGTGTTCGGCCAGGAACCAGACCTGGGCCTCGCCGGTGCGGATGACGTCGGAGACGAGCAGGTCGGCGCTGCCCTCGTCGCCCTCCCCGGAGAGCCGGGCGGCGGCGTCACGGGCGTCGATCAGGATCCGCTCGTGCGCGTCGAGCAGCCTCGACAGCATCACGGGCACCGGCTCCACACCGTCCGGCGGGCGGGGTATCGCCGTCAGTTCCGCGACGTGGCGCGGGTCCCCGACGGCGACGCCGCCGAGGCTCTGGACCCGCTCGGCCAGCGCGTCCACGATGGCCAGCTGGGCCTCCGCGTGCTTGTCCAGCATCAGGTGCAGCGAGTAGAAGGTCGCCCCGCGCATGAGCCAATGGTGCTTCTTGTAGAGGGAGTAGAGGATCTGAGTATCGGCGAGGACACGGTTGAGCCGCTGGCAGGCGTACAGGCGGGTGTCAAAGCCGAGACCGATCGGCAGCTGCTTGAGCGTGCCGAACGCCTGTGTCTCGGCGCCCTTCTGATGCAACAGCGGCTGACCGCCTCCGTGCGAGGTTGTGAGGGTGTCCATCAACTGCTCCTGTTCGGGAGGGAGGGGGAGGGGCCCGGCCGCCCGGTCGGGGGTACGCGGCCGGCCGGGCCCGGTCTGAGTGGCTCGCGCCGGGCGCTCAGCTCTCGGCGGTCGCCGGGGCGGCGGGACGGTGCAGGAAGAGCCGGGCGAGCAGGCCGGATCCGAGACCGGCGACGAGGACGAGGGCAGCCCACCAGGCGGGGTACGGCGTGAGGCCGAGGACCGCGTCGAGGGACCAGGCGCCGGGGCCGATGGCGGTGAGGGCGGCGGCGGTGCCGATGAGGACGAGCGGGTACTCGTACCCGTCGTGCTGGACCCACAGGCCGTTGTGCCACTTCACGGTGAGCGCGACCGTCATGACCCCGATGGTCCCGATCGCGGCGAGCGGGGTGAGCAGGCCGACGGCGAGCAGCAGACCGGATCCGATCTGGCCTCCGCCCGCTGCCAGAGCGGTGAGGACACCACCGCGGAATCCGTCCGCGCGGAACTCCTCGGTCCCGCCCTCGAGTCCGCTGCCGCCCAGGTGTGAGCTGACCTTCTGCACACCGTGGCCGGCGACGAGCAGTCCCACCAGCAGACGCAGGATCAGAATGCCGGTGTCCACGGAGGTTCAGCCGGCCGCGTGCGCGCCGATGACGGCCTGCGCGTACACGACGCCCAGGCCGTACGCGCCGGCGTGGGCCTTGACGATCTCCATGACGTCGCCGTACGTCTCCTGGCGCGCCCAGTCTCGCTGCAGCTCCAGGAGGACCTGCACCCAGGTCACCGGGACGGCGCCGGCGGCGATCATTCGCTGCAGGGCGTGCTCGTGGGCGGCCGGGGTGACGCCGCCGGAGGCGTCGGCGACGACGTACACCTCGTATCCCTGCCCGATTGCCGAGAGGGCGGGCAGCACCAGGCAGACCTCGGTCCACAGGCCCGACAGGATGATCTTCTTGCGTCCGGTCGCCCTGACCGCCGCCACGAGCGCCTCGTCCTCCCAGGCGTTCATGGTGGTGCGGTCGATGATCTCGTTCTTGGGGAAGACCTCGGCGAGCTGGGGCAGCAGGGGTCCGGAGAAGGACTCGGCGGCGACCGTGGTCAGGACGGCCGGCACGTCGAAGGCCCGGGCCGCCTTGGCGAGACCGACGGTGCTGTTGATGATCGCGGCCCGGTCACCGCTGCCGGTGCCGAAGAACATCTGCGGCTGGTGGTCCACGAAGAGCATGACCGAGTTGTCGGGCGTGAGCAGGTCCTCGCTCGGAGCGGCCTGCACCTTGGCGATGTCGAACACAGAGGGGTCCTTTCGGAGCTGTCGGTACCGCGCCCGTCGCGTGTGGCGACCCGGCACTCCTGCAAGCTACGAGCGACCGAATTGGCCGGGTTGCCCCGCTGCGCACAGGGGCTGACACCACAGTGCACACCCGTTCACGGAGTCCGTACGTCCCTGTCCGGCGGTACGGCACCCGGTCGGCCGCCGAAGTCGACGTCGGCGTACCGCGCTGGGCCGAGAACCCGACGCCGGTGTTCACGATGCTCGCCAACTACCTGCGGGTCACCGACCCTGAGCAGGCCCCCGATCATCGATTCGCCCGCGCCGCCGACAGGGCGGAGTCGATGCTCACCGAGCTCGCCCTGCGGGCCCGTCGCGAACGGGCGCTGCGTGGCCGCCTCGCAAGCTTCTTCCTGCGCCGCTCACGAGAGTTGTCCGGGCGGCCCAGTTCTTCCCGAGGGTGCGAACGAGCACGTGGTGTGCCACCCTCACGGTGCTCCCCTTGGGCAGGGAATGGTTCTGCCCTCCGGCCCCAGGACACCACAGACCACGCCTCCGCACGCCCCGCACAGACGTGGAGGCCCAGGCCGGCGCTGTGGTCGAGCGCCCTGCCGGAGCAATGCCGAGCCCGGATGGGGGCCTCCGGGCGCGCTCGGAATGCAGGGGGACGGTCGCCCGCCTAGCGTGATCGCCGAACGGAAACCACGCAGCCCGGCGAGCCATCGGTCCAGACGGGCTTCGGCCCGTCAGCATCCCCCACACCCTCCGGGAGTTTGCCATGGCCCGTATCACCATCAACGGCGTGACGGTGGACCCACTGGTCCAGTCCGATGAGATGGTCGCCGCATCGCTGGTGTCCGAGGACGCCTCCGCGTCCAACTATCTGCTCGTACAGACCACACACCCACCCACAGCCGAAGAGAAGGAACAACTCTCGGAGCTCGGCGTGGTGATCCAGGAATATGTTCCGGACGACACCTATCTGTGCGGCTACCGGCTGAGCGATCTGGACGCCGTACGCGCACTGCCCTTCGTGGCCTGGGCGGACGTGTACCTCAAGGGCTTCAAGATCGGCCAGTCTCTCCGGTCGACCCGGCTGCGCACGGGCGTCGCCGAACTGGCCGAGCCTCTGGGCGGTGGGGGTCCGCGACCCCGCCTCGTCGACATCGTCCTGCACGAGGACGTCGACATGAGCGAGGACGGACTGCGGGACCGGATCGCGGCGGCGGCCGGAGTCAGCCACGGCGACGTACAGCCCGACGGCGAGAAGGTCCGCATCACGATCCGGGACGAGGACCTGTCCGCCCTCGCCTCGCTCGACGAGGTGAAGCAGATCGAGGAGGTCCCCGAGCGGGTCCTGTACAACACGGTCTCGGGCACCCTGCTCAACGCCCACGTGTCACTCAACGGCACGAAGTTCCGGGGCGAGGGCCAGATCGTGTGCGTCGCCGACACCGGCTTCGACAAGGGCTTGAACACCAATGTGCACCCCGCCTTCACCGGCCGGGTCAAGCGGCTGGTCGCCCTGGGCCGTACGAGCCCCCCGCGAGCGGACGACCCCGACGGGCACGGCACCCATGTGGCGGGCTCGGTCCTCGGCGACGGCACGTCGGCGGCGATGGGCGAACCCGTCACCGGAACGGCTCCGGAGGCAAGACTGGTCCTGCAGTCCGTGATGGACGAGAACGGCTTTCTCTCCGGCATCCCGAACAACCTCCGCGAGCTGTTCGAACCGCCCTTCCTGGAGGACGGGGCACGGATCCACACCAATTCGTGGGGCCCGATCACCCCGGGGCTGCCCTACAACCAGGCCGCCAAAGAGGCCGATCGGATGGTCTGGGACAACAGGGAGTTCGTCATCCTCTTCGCCGCGGGCAACTCCGGCACGGACCAGGACGGGGACGGACGCATCAACATGAGGTCCGTCAGCGGGGAGACCGCGGCCAAGAACGTCATCACCGTCGGAGCCAGCGAGGGCCACCGCCCCGAGATCTCCAAGACGTACGGTCAGCTCAAGGGCGGACAGTTCCGTTGGCCGGTCCCGCCGATCAACGGCGACAAGATGGCGGACAACCCCCGCGGGATGGCGGCCTTCAGCAGCCGGGGCCCGTCCCAGGAGGGACGCTTCAAGCCCGATGTCGTGGCCCCCGGTACGTCGATCCTGTCCGCCCGCTCTCGGCTGGCGCCGGCGATCACGGACTTCGGTGTCTCCACGGACCCCGCGTTCTCCTTCATCAGCGGTACCAGCATGGCCACCCCGCTGGTGGCAGGCTGTGTGGCGGTGCTGCGCGAGACGCTTGTGAAGAACGGCACCCCGAAGCCCAGCGCCGCGCTCATCAAGGCCATGCTGATCAACGGCGCCGACGAACTGGCCGGTCAGTACGTCCCCACCGAGGCGGGCCCGTCGCCGAACAACAACTCCGGCTTCGGCCTCGTCAACCTCAAGCATGCCGTCGTCCTGCCGACCGACGCCGGCCGGGCGGGCTTCACCGACGCCAAGGAACTGGACCAGGGAGAGGAGCGCGCCTTCGTCATCACCATTCCGGAGGGAGCGGCCCGCACGCTGAAGGTGACCCTCGTCTGGACTGACCCCCCGGGGGCAGCCCTGCAGAACGACCTCGACCTGATCGTCCGCGCGGACGGTCAGGAACGCCACGGCAACATGGGCACGGGTTCCGGCTTCGACCGCGTCAACAACGTCGAGCAGGTCCACTGGCGAGACATCCCCGCCGGGGAGACCGAGGTCGTCGTGAGCGCTCACCGGATCACTCTGTTCGCCCAGCCCTACGCCGTCGCCTGGCGCATTCTCTGAAGCAGATGCGGGCAATGTCCCGGCCCGTTCGGTCGGGCCGGGACGCAGACAGCAGCCGGCCGCGGTGACACTCTCGGCGTCCGCCCCCGCCGACCGTCGCCTCCGCGGCCCCCGTTGAGACCGCCTCACCCGCACCAGTCCGCCTCGGTCATCCTGGGCTGGTACGACACCGCGGCCGAGACCACCGCCACGGCAGGAGCCCCCACCGAGATCACCAACAGTCCTACGCTGGCGCTCAATTGGCTCGCCGCCGCAAGGGCGACCTGTCAGGAGCCGGCCGACGCGGACCGCGGCTCGCGTTCCAGGAGGCGGCAGCTCACCTCGACCGTGGCCGAAGAACCTGCTGGTCAGCAGCTCCCCCAGGGGGAAGCTCAGGTTCTTCCCGGGCAATGAAGTCCCGTGCAGGGAAGGGGTGTTGCCTTCCTCAGGCGGCGCCCACCACAGCCGCTGGCCGATTCGTCGTCGATTCCGCTGGTCAGCAGTCGCGCGGGGAAGGACGACCAGCACACGAATCGCCTTGGTCGGCTACTCCCCCAAAGCGCTTGGGCTCCTTCCGCGGGCTGAAAGGGGGTTGCGCGTCGACCCAATGGGGTGAAGGGCTGCAAGCCAGGTAGGGCGCGTTCGAGGCGGCCCCGGGCGCTCTCGCCGGGATGCGGTGGCCACCGAAATCGGCGATCCTGGCCATGTTCCCTGAACGGACATGGCCACGACCGTCCATCGCATCAGCCGAGTTTCCATCCGGCGGGTGAAGGAGGCACTGTGGTTGCCCTGACCCGCATTCCGTTGAAGGGCGGGGGCTGCGTTCTGGTCGAGGATCCGACGCCGTCGGACGGGCCGGTGAAGGCCGGCCGCATCGGCGACGCGATGCATGAGCTACCGGGAAGCCTGCAAGCAGCCCTCGAGCCCATCACCGAGGCCGCACGCGCCACCCTGGAGCAACTGCGCAAGGCACGCCCGGACGCGATCACGGTCGAGTTCGGGGTCAATCTGGCGGTCGAGGCCGGCGCCGTGATCACCAAGAGCCGCGCCGACGGTCATCTGAAGGTGACGGTGTCATGGGAGCGCGACGGAGCCGCCCTGTCAGCCACGAACGAAGAGGGGAGTTGATCCCCGTTGGCCGGGACGCCGGGGTCGTCGGACGGGTCAGGGGCGGCGCGACTTCCGTGTGCCGTGGCCCAGGTGCTCGGTCCTGACGGTACCGTGGCAGGGGCGGGATTCCTGGTGGCCGGCGACCTCCTCGCCACCTGCGCGCATGTGGTGCGGGCCGCGGGTCACGGCCCCGGTGACCGCTTGGAGGTGGCCTTCCCCCGGCTGGACGGCGCGGAGCGGCTCGACGGCCTGGTCCTCGAAGGACCGTGGCGTGACCCCGAGGCCGAGGACGTGGCGTTCGTCCGCCTCGACGGCGTCCCTGCCGGGGCGGAGGCGGTGGCGCTGGGGCCCGCGGGGGGGCAGTCGCGGTCACCGGGTGCGTTCCTACGGCTTCCCCGTTCAGGCCCCGCAGGAGGGACACTTCGGCTTCGGTGTGGCCGGTGACGTGCTGCCGGCCGCGCCGGGCGGGGTCGAGCTGCTCCAGCTGACCGGCGCCAACGACCTCACCACCGGGTTCAGCGGCGGACCGGTCCTCGACGAGGAGACCGGCCTAGTGGTCGGAATGGTCACCGAGATCACCGCCCCCGACGCGTACGAGCGTGGGCAGAACATCGCGTACGTCACACCGACGCGGACGCTGCGGGAGCTGCTTCCTGAGCTCGTCGAGAGCGAGTTGTGTCCCTACCGCGGTCTGGAGTCGTTCACCGCCGAACAGGCGCGGTGGTTCGAAGGCCGCCAGGACGCGGTACGGCAGGTCATGGCGAGCCTCGCCCGGCAACGGCTCACGCTGCTGCTCGGCCCTTCGGGCTCCGGCAAGTCGTCGTTGATCCAAGCGGGTGTACTGCGTGCAGTCGCCGCGGGCGAACTGCCGGGCAGCGACCGGTGGTCCACCTTCGTCGTCCGGCCCAGGCAGGACCTGCCGACCGAGATCGAGCACGCCGGGCTGCCCGGCGCGGCCACGGCCGGGATCGCCGCGGCCGTTGCCCACCACCTCGAGGCCCACCGCCGGAGCGACCGCGTCCTCCTGGTCGTCGACCAGTTCGAGGAGGTCTTCACGCAGGTCGGCACGAATGGGCGGGGCAGTAGTCGGTCGGTCGCCGGCGAGATCGCCGCGGCTGCCGGATCGCACGATCGGCTCAGCGTGATCCTGGTCATGCGCGACGACTTCTACCCTCAACTGGCCGCGCAGGCACCCGAACTGCTTGAAGCCGCAACCCCAGGGCTCTTGAACGTCCCGAGCACGCTCACCCGGCAGGACCTGCACGACATCGTCACGCTGCCTGCCGAGGACGTGCGGCTCCGGTTCCAGGCAGGGCTGCCGGAGCAGATCATCACGGACGTCCTGGCCACAGCGCCCGACGGCGCCGGGGCGCTCGAGGTACCCGCCACCGTCCTGCCGCTCCTGGAGCTCACGCTCAGCCAGCTGTGGGAGCGGCGCCATGACGGCTACCTCACCCACGAGGCGTATCGGCGTATCGGAGGGACCACCGGATCCCTGACGACCTGGTGCGACACCGCTCTCGACGCGCTGTCAGCGGAGCAACGGCCCGTCGCCCGCCGGATTCTCACCTCCCTGGTGCGCCCGGACGACCCCGTTCGTCGTATTCCCCCCACTCGCGCGCAGGTGCCTCTCGACGAACTGCGCGATCTGGCGGCCGATCAGGGCGGCACGCCTGGCGCGGACGGCGCATTCGACGAGGTCCTCGCCGTCCTCACGCACCACCGCATCGTGACCACTCAGATCCGGAACGCCGGGGAGGACCGCCCCGACGCCCCTCCCGGCCGCCCGGTGGCCGAGCTGATCCATGACGCGTTGATCCGCGACTGGCGTACCTTGCACGAGTGGGTCGGCCAGGAACGTCTGTTCCAGGAATGGTTCGAGCGCACGCGCGAGCGGCGCGCACGCTGGGCCAACGGGCAGGATCCTGGAGACCTGCTGGCCGGAACGGCACTCGCGGAGGGCCTCGACTGGGGGCGTCAACGCCATTTGCCGGGCGACATCTCCGCCTTCCTCACGGCGAGCAAGCAACGCCAGCACGCCGTCATCCGGCGCAGCAGACGTCTCAACAGCATCCTCGCGACGCTGCTCGTACTCGCCCTGGTGGCCGTGGGCGGGGCCCTCTGGCAGTGGCGGGCGGCCATCAACGCTCGCGAGACGGCCCTGTCCCGGCAGCTGGCCGCGCAGTCCACCGAGCTCATCACCACGAATCCGGAACTCGCCTCGCTCCTCGCCGTCAAGGCATACCGCACGAGCCACAACGCCGAATCCTTGGAGAGCCTGCGGAATGCGGCGTCTCTGCCGCAGCATCGGCGCCTGACCGGACACACCGAAACGGTCCGCACCGTGGCGTTCGGCCCCGACGGGAAGACCCTCGCGACGGTCGGCGACGATCGCACGATGCGTCTGTGGGACGTGGACGCTGGCAAGACGCGCATTATCGGCAGGGAGCACACGAACGAGGTGTACTCGGCCGCGTTCAGCCCCGACGGCAGGACCCTCGCGACCGGCGACGCCGACGACACGGTGCGGCTGTGGAACACGACCACCGGCGAGTCCCGCGCCATCCAGGACGAAGGCGCCGGCCAGGTGGTCTCCGTGGCCTTCAGCCCTGACGGCCGCACTCTGGCGACCGGAGGCACGGACACCAAGGTGCGTCTGAGGGACGCGAAGACCGGCGAGCTGCGCAAGACCCTGCCCGGGCACACCGGTCTCGTGTACTCGATCACGTTCAGCCCCGACAGCAGCACCCTGGTCTCCGGCGGCACGGACAGTACGGCGCTGATGTGGGACGCGGCCACCGGAGGTCAGCTGAGGAAGCTGGACCATCCCGGTCCGGTCTACTCGGTCGCGTTCAACCGCGTCGGGACGACCGTTGCGGTCGGTGGCGTGGACGGTACGGTGCAGCTGTGGGACACAGCCTCCGGCGGGGCCCGCAGTACGGAGAGCGGCAGCGCTGTGTCATCGGTGGCCTTCAGCCCGGACGGACGCACCTTCGCCACTGGCAGCGACAACGTCGTGCAGCTGTGGGACACCGCCACGGGTGCGGCCCTCACGAGCCTGTTCGGCCACACCGACGACGTGCAGTCGGTGGCGTTCAGCCCGGACGGGCGCATCCTCGCGTCGGCAGGAATCGACCGCACGGTGCGGCTGTGGGACACCGCCAGCGGAGCGGTACGCGCCACCCGGGCCGGGCATCCCGGCGGGGTGCTCGAGGTGGCGATCGACCCCACCGGGAAGATTCTCGCCAGCGGCGACACCCTTGGGTACGTCCGGCTGACGGACCTGGCACGCGGAACGGTTCGGGCGCCCGTCGCCCGACACGGCGGCGGGGTGCATTCGGTGGCATTCAGCCCCGACGGACACACGCTCGCCACCGGCAGCATTGACACCAAGGTGCGGCTGATCGACGTGGACACCGGCGAGATCCGCAAGACCCTCGTCGAACACGCCGATGAGGTGCACGGTGTGGCCTTCAGTCCCCGAGGCGACCTCCTGGCGTCGGTCGCCGGCGATCGTACGGTCGTCTTGTGGGACCCACACACGGGCAAGCGCGTCGACGTCCTGACGCAGCAGGCCAGTGGGATCAACGAGGTGGCCTTCAGTCCTGACGGACGCACCCTCGCCACTGCGGGCAGCGACGCGCACGTCCGGTTGTGGGACGTGGCCACAGCCAGACTCCTCACTACCCTAGTCGGTCATACGAGCCAGGTGACGTCGGTGGCCTTCAGCGCCGACGGCCACACTCTCGCCTCGGGCAGCTCGGACCGCACCGTCCGACTGTGGGACTTCCCGTCCGGAGCCCCCCGTGCCACCCTGCTCGGCCACAGGGACGAGGTGCAGGCGGTGGAGTTCAGCCCCGACGGACGCATGGTCGCCGCCGCCGGCATGGACCAGTCCACCCGCGTGTGGGACGCCGACTCCCGCAAGCCCCTCGTCACCCTGATCGGGCACACCAACGCGGTGTTCGGCGTGGCGTTCGGCCCCGACGGCCACACCTTCGCCACCGGCGGACTCGACAACATCGTACGGCTGTGGAACACCGCCCTCCCCGAGCCCGCTGAGGCGGTCGCCGGCATCTGCCGGACAGTCGGCCGTGACCTCACCCCACAGGAGCGGTCGGCCTATCTGCCGGACCAGTCCACCGGTCCCGTATGCGGCTCGGACTGACGGTCTGCACGAGGGGCGCCGCCACGGACGGCCGCGCGGGCAATGCCGCCTGGACGGTACCGATCTCCAGCTCGGCGGCCGACTCCGGGCTGGGCAGAGGTCGCAGCCAACGCACTGCCCAGCCCGGCTCCCGCAGGAAGTGGCACGAGCCCCTGCCGTAGCGCCTCATCAGTTCACGGAGTAGCCATGCCCTCCGGGTCCCGCAGGCTCCAGCCCCTCCTGTGCGACAAATGTCGGCTACTAGCGCACCGCCCCCGACCCTCACGCGTCGCCTGTCGCCTGTCGCCTGTCGCAACCATCCCCGGTCAGCTGCGGACCAAGATCCGGGCCATTCACGGGCCAGCGTCCCGCCGCTTCCGCAAAGACAGCCGTCAACGCTGGTCAGCGTCGTCCCATTTGTGTACCACCAGCACTCGAAGAACCTGCTGGTGTCGTACTCACCGAAGAAGCTCGGCTTCTTCCAGGGGCCCGAAGAGAGGCACCTGACCTGGGCTTTTGCCCGTCAGCCGCCTCTCGCTCGTCCTGTTGAGGGAGGGGGCCGCATCTCCCCTGGGCCGCGATCGAGCCGCACTGGCCGGCCGGGGCCCGTTCAACGCCTGCGGGGCACGATTCGCCGTACGAGCACGCCGACTGCGGCACCGAGAAGGGCGAGCCCGGCCAGAGCGGCCACGGACCAGCCGACCGTATGGTCTTCCCGGTCGTCCGCCGGGCTCGCGGAGGGAGAGGACGGCGCGGGCGCCGAAGCGGACGGGACCGGAGCGGCGGCCGTCGTGGGGACCGGAGCGGACGTGGTGGGAGTCGTGCGGGGACCGGGCGGTGATGGGTCGACCACGGGGACCGAAACCTCCCCCTCTCCATGGCCGAGGGAGGGGAAGCCCACGTCGACGGTGACCTTCCACGTGCCGGGGGTGAGGACATCGGCGGTGCTCCAGCCCGTACGTGTGCCGGGGTCGCGGACCAGCGGCCACGGACCCATGGAACGAGATCCGTCGGGGCTGGTCGCGTTCACCGTGGCGGCGACGGTCTCGTCGACGGCGTCTCCGTCGTTCTCCCAGGTGATCTCGGTCGTGACATGACCGTCTCGCTGGCCGGTCACCACCACCTTGATGGTGTCGCCGTGGGCCTGGGCAGTGGTCGGCAGGGCCAGGACCTGGGCGAAGAGCATGAGCAGGAGGCCGAAGCCCGTGCCGGCGCGGAATCCGCGGTGTGTACGCATCGTTGCGGTGCTCCTGGTACGTGGGTGCGGTGCGGTGGTGCCGGTGAACGGCCGCGGTGGCCGTCCACCGGCGCCAGGTCGACCCGGAGATCGACGTCAAGGTTCAGGCCGGAGTCAGGCGACCTTCTGGACTGTCCACGACTGGGTCGCACCGCCGTTGGTGCGCTGCATGTCGAGCAGCCAGCTCCCGTAGTACGGGCGGTTGCTCACCGTCAGGGCGTAGCCGCCGCTCGGGTCGGTCACGGTGATCGCTCCGTTGCGGCTGGACAGCTTCCACCTCTGCGTGGCGGCGTTGCCGCACGCCTGCTGGGCGATCCACATGCCCTGGGCCGGGGCTCCGCCTGTCTGCAGGCACTTTCCGGAGACGGCGGAGCGGATACGGACGAGGCCGCTGCCCGCGTCGTCGAACAGCCACTGCTGCTGGGCGTAGCCGGTGGCCCCCGCCCCGACGAGCACCGTGCCGTCGGCGGAGCGCCCGCCCCAGACCTCGGCGGCCATGCCGGTACCCGCGTTGCCGAGGGTGTAGCGGCTGCCGGGCGTGGTCGTGCCGCCGCTCGCGTCGGCTGTACGGAAGGAGGTCGTCTTTCCTGCCCCGCTGTCGCGGCCGGACCGGTCGCGGATCGAGACGGCGACCTTGTACTCGGTGCCGGGCCGGAGGTTGTAGATGCGCAGCGACTGCGACTGGACCCACGTCAGGTGCCTGCCGTTCAGCAGGACCTGGTACCAGGCGGCGCCGTCGATCTGGGGCCAGCTCGCGACGGCGGCCGTGGACTGGATCTGGCCGACCGTCACGCCCGGGCCGCCGGTGGGCTGCCGGGTGGGTGTCGGCGTAGGCGTCGGGGTGGGCGTCGGGCTGGGGTTCGGGGCGGGGCCGGAGCCGCCCCCGGACCGCATCAGGAACTGGTTGTCGGCGATGTTCCAGTGCGTGGCCAGATAGCTGCCGGCCCTGGGGTTGGTGTGGAAGTAGTCGTCGTGATTGCAGTCCAGGATGTTCTCGGCCGCCTGGTTGGCACACACGTACCGCATCTGGGGGTAGTACGGGGTGTCCGAGTAGCACATGACGTCGTACTCGTCCGTGCAGTGCGCGCCGCGACTGGTGTTGGGCGCGCTGTTGTTGACCGCGCCGAGATTGTGCCCCAGTTCGTGGGCCGCGGTATGGCCGCCCCAGCAGCCCGCGTCGGTGCGTCCGTAGGAGGGGCCGAAGTTGCTCTGGTTGTTCTGGCCCGGTCGTTCGTCACCCGCGAAGGTACCGATGCCACAGTAGACCTTGGCGTCCGCGAAGATCATGTACTTGCGGTCGCGCCGGTTGAGGCCCTTGTCGGCGAGCGCCCTGTTGGTGGCGCTGAACTCGGCGAGCGCGGACGCCGAAAGCTCGATGTTGAGCACGGTCGGCGTGCAGTCGGCCGCGGTCACATAGCGGATGTGCCGTACACCGCCGGTCTCCTTGGCGCTCGCCGCGTAGATGAGGTCGGCGTCGGCCGCCCACTTGCGGAACGAGGCGACGTACTCGGCGTACCGATCGCGGTCGGGGCCGTGAACGTACACGACCTGCACGCGGTTGCCGGTGCTGCCGTCACCGTCGCACTGGACGGTCTGACCCGAGGGGCCCGCGGCGACGGCCTGACTTCCGGACGTCGCGGCCGGCTCCGGAGCCGCGGCGGCCGCGGTCCTGGCCCCGGCGGCGTCGGCGGCGGGCGCGTCCTGCCGGCGTCCGGGCGGGGGCGTCTTGGCGCTCACGGCCGGAGCCACGTCCGCCTTGATGTCCACGCCCTTGGGCGGAGCGTCGGGCCCATGGGTGCACAGTCCGGCGTCCGTACGGTAGACACCCGTACAACGGTCGCCCTTGGCGGCCGCCTTGAGCCCGTCGTAGACCATGCCCCGCCGGGTGTCGTTGGCGGGCTTCCCGACAATGGGCTCCGGTTCCTCGTCCCTGGCCGGCACGGCGGCCGGCGCGAGGGGTGCCGTCGCGGCCCCGGCCTGCGCGGGTATGCCCCCTGCGGGCGCCCCTGCCTGAGCGTCACCCCCTATGCCGGCGTAGGCGAAACCTGCCGCGATCACCGCCGCTGACGCCACGGCGACGGTGGCGAACATCAACCCCCTGGGCTTGCGTCTGTGTTCACGCTTCCTGCGATGTCTGGTCATGCGCACCTCAAATCCTTGGTCGGAGGAGTGGGTGGCGGAAGCCTGCCAGACGCGCACGGTGGAGAATTCGGGCAAACGGGAATGGCCGTCGAGATATCAGACCGTTACTTTCGTGGTAGATCTGATGAACAATCAATTTCTTTAAAAGGAAGGAGAGTTGGAGACTCGGTGACGAAAGGTCCAGGCCTTTCCGGGGATCTCGTTATAGAATCGAGATATGCATGCCGAGCCTATTGACGGCGATTCAGTTTGGGATTCACCTATTTACTACCTCGTGAATTCCCTTCGTCACCAGCCGTAAGGGATCTCGGCCCCCGTGCAGCAGCCGAACCCCCCCGCCTCCGCCGCGCGCGCTCAACCTCCCGGGCACGAGGGGTGCTTCAGCGAGAACGAGCCCAGGGCGGGAGCCACGCCGTGCCCAAGCCTCGCCGACGAGCGGTCACGGGACCGGCGGCACTGACAACCGAACCTCCTCGGCTCGTACTCCCCGAAGAGGCTCGGCTTCTTCTGAAGCCACGAAAAGGCGCCTGGCCTGGGCTTTGCCCGTCAGGCGCCTCTCGCGAGCCTCACCCAAGGAGGGGTTGCGTCTACACCGAAACTCCCACTTCATCCCACCGATGTCCCCCTCCTGACCAGCGCTTCTGAACCAGTCACGGGCCAAAACCCCGGCTCGGTCCGCAGGGGCCTCACCTCGGCTGACGCGGTCCCACTCCGGCATGGACTGCTCAATGAGGCGGTAAACGGAGGGCCCAGTCCATCGGAGGGACCCTCCTCGTCATCGTGTCGGCCGGCGATACCCTCTCGGGTTCCGTGCGCTTCACCGCCGGGGGACGGCACGCCTTCACGGACCGAGCCGTCCCGTTCGGGTTCCCGGCGGACCGAACGCTTGCGCCCGGGCAAGGCCTGATGGCGGCTCAGCCAACTCCCTCGTAACGGAACGAGGTCGAACGAACGGTCTCGGGGTCTCCGCTCCAGCAGAGGCCGACCCGGGCTCCCGGTGCCAGGCGTTCGGGGTCGAAAGCAAGGAAGCGGTAGTGGGTGGAGTCCACCTCGACGACCTCGACCACGAGCGTGGTGCCGATTTGCAGGGCCGGGCCGAGTGCGCGAGCCGGGATGGGAGCGTCGGTTTCCACCAGGAATTCCACCACGTCCCCGCCCTCGGACAGCGCCGAGCGGAAGTTACGGAACTGGGGCGGCTCGTAGCGGATCGACCGGGTGTCGATCGACAGCACGTCCGGGAGCTCGTGGCGTGCTCGCGGCGCTGGAGGTTCGAGCTCACCGGGGTCGTTCGTCATCTGATGATGCTCCTTCAGAGCGGCTTGACCAGCTGGAGGTCGTCGAAGGCCAGGGCGCGGCGTCCTCGGCGGTTGTACTCGATGAGGACCGCCTGGATGCGATCAAGCCGGAGGGCAGGGTTCGTGGCCAGGAAGCACTCGGGGCGGAACCGCAGGGTCTTGAGCATGGTCTTGATCATGTCCGGGCGGTCGAACGGGCGCGGGACACCACCCACGGAGTCGGAATCGACCCAAGCCCTGGCCCCCGCGCTGTCCTCGAGCCCCAGCCGGAACCCAGTGGCGTCCGACGGCAGTTGCCCCTCGGCGACTTCAGCGACGCGCAACCAGGCACGCTTTCTGGCGCCGTCGTCAGAGCTGGGCGTGACGAGGCAGAGCCGACGCATCCTCAGCCGCCCTTGCACGCAGGGCCTGGGTGCTCGGAGCATCACGGACCGCTCAGCCGGCCGAGCACGCCGAACAGCATGGCGTGGGAGGCGACCACGAGGCCCAGCCATGGGCTGTGTGCCACCGTACTTCCTTGCCCGACCGGGCGTGTGCCGGAAGTGCGGGACGATGTCCGGCATGCCGGCTCGGAAGGCGCCTCTCGGCAGCCTCGTCCGCGTCACGCCTCGGCAGTGGGGGTGGGCCCGAGGGGCGGAGGCGTTGGGAGGGTGCGTGCCGCCCAGAGGGTCTTGCCTCGTCCTGAGGGCCTCACGCCCCAGCGCTGGGTGAGGTGGGCGGTGATGAACAGACCCCGGCCGTTCTCGTCCGTGCCGAGGGCGCGGCGAAGGTGCGGACTGGCGCTGCTGTCGTCGGTGACCTCGCACACGAGCGTGCCGTCGCGGATGAGGCGCAACTGGATCGGCCCCTTCGCGTAGCGCACGGAGTTGGTGACCAGCTCACTGACGACGAGGGCGGTGTCGTCGATGACGTCCTGGGCCAGTCCCCATTCCGCGAGTTGGACCACGGCTCTCCTGCGCGCCTGCCCGGCGCTCTCCGGACTGTTGGGAAACGTCCACGCCTTCGTCCGGGAGTCGCCCAACGTGCGGGTGCGGGCCAGCAACAGATAGGCGTCGCGAAGCGGCCGCTCGGGCGTGAGGGCCTCGGCAGACCTGTCGCACGCGGCCTGAAGCGAGGGCTGCGGTTCGGCGAACAGCTCGGTCAGCCGGCTCAGGAGCGACTCCCGGCCGCCGGCCGCGGCCAGCAGAGCGGTGTTGCAGATCAGCAGGGTGCTCCCTTCGGGCAGGACGCGTTCCGTGAGCGCGTACTCCGCGAGGCCCTGCCCGAGAGGAGGTCCGGCCGCGACATCCAGCAGTTCGACTGCGCCGCCCGGATGCACCAGAACCGGTGACGGGTGTCCCGCGCTCGCCGCGGTGCACAGGCGGGTGACCGGATCGTAGACGAGGCAGAGGCAGGTGGCGGGCGTTCCGTCACCGGTATCGGGTGCGGCCGTGTCCGGCGGGGTGTTCGGGCGACTGGCGAGGTCGTGAAGACGCTGGAGGATGTCGTCCGGTGGCAGGTCGAGGTCGGCCAGCGCCTCGATCGCCGCGCGAAGCTCGCTCATCGCCGCCGGACACGACACCCCGGACGTGGTGTCCCCGGCCACGAGGGCGACCCTGGACCCGGAGAGGGAGATGGCGTCGGACCAGCCGCCGCCCGTGCCGACGGGCAGGTGGGTGCGGGCGAGTTCGACGGCCGTCACGACGGATGCCTGTGCCTGGGCGAATCCACCGGAGAGAATGCGGGCGGCCGAGCGCTCACGCCCGTAGAGGCGAGCGTTGTCCAGGCACTGGCCCGCGAGCATGGTGAGCTGCTGCGCGAGCCTCAGGTGCCGGTCGTCGAACGGCGCCGGTTCGCGCCAGCGGTAGAAACAGGCCAGGCCGAGCACCACACCCCGCGCTCGGATCGGAACCAGCAGCATGGAATGCGCCCCCGCGCTCAGGATCCGGGCATGCCGCCGACGTCGTGGATCGAGCCAGGGGGTGTCCGGGCGCAGTCGCCGGATCAGCTTCGGGGCCAGGGTGTCCAGGGCGGTTCGGTACGGCGTGCCGGGTGGGTACACGTCCACCTCGCCGACGGCGGGGACGCCCTGCTGGTCCGGTCCGGCGACCGAGCGGTATCCCACGCGTCGAACGGTCTGATCCCGTTCGAGGGCGTCCGCGTGGGGAGCCCGGCCGCACAGGACCACGTCGTAGACGTCGACGGTCACGGTGTCGGCCAGAGCCGGTGAGACGACCTCGCAGAACTCGGCCGCCGTACGGAAGATGTCGAGCGTCGTCCCGATCCGCGCGGCCGCCTCGTTCTGCAGGCGCACCTCCGCTTCGGCCCGCACCCGGGCGGTGATGTCGGTCAGCGCGGTAGCCAGCCCCAGCACGGTGCCGTCGGCCCGCTGCAGGCGGAACGCGGACGCCGAGGTGACGGTCTCGACCGGAGGGACACTGCGGTCGCGGAACCGGATGGTCATGTCGAGCTCGGGCACGCCGGTCTCCAGCACCCGGTGAGCGGCCCGTTCCACGGCCGCGGGGTCGGTGATGTCGAAGGCCCGCAGGATCTCCGGCAGCGTAAGGCCGATCAACCGGTCGAACGGGAACTCCGGCATCAGTCGGGCCGCCGTGTTCACCCGTACCAGACGCAGCTCCTGGTCGTACACGTGCAGGCCCATGGGCGACTGGGAGAAGAGCGCGTCCAGTACAGCGCCCTCCAGCTCCTCGGGGGCGGACCGGCTGTCCGGGTGATCTTCACCAGCCACTGTGTGAACGCCCATTTCGACGAGACGGGTGGACCGCGCTGCCTCCCATGCAACGCCCACCCCACCGACCCGGCCACCGCAGTGGAGTGCCCGGGTGACGGCGGCCGGTCCCGCCGGACGGGCTGCTGGGGCGCGGTCGGTCGGAGCGCTGCGTACGCTGGGCGGAGGGGCCCTCTCAAGCGAGGATCGGAAGGTCTGTGAGGCCGGAGATCGACCACGGTGCGTTGTTCGCCGCGACGCCCAGCCCGTATCTGGTGCTGGCACCGGATCTGGTGATCGTGGATGTCAACGAGGCGTACCTGCGGGCGACCGGCCGCACCCGGGAGGATCTGCTCGGGCAGCACGTCTTCGACGCGTTCCCCGACAATCCCGCCGACCCGGGCGCGGACGGAGTGAGGAACCTCGGGGCGTCGCTGGGGCGGGTGCTGGCCACCGGTGAGGCCGACACCATGGCGGTGCAGAAGTACGACATCCCCGTCGCCTCGCAGCCCGGTGTGTTCGAGGAACGCTGGTGGTCCCCCGTGAACACCCCGGTCAAGAACGCGGACGGGCGGGTCGCGTGGATCATCCACCGCGTGGAGGACGTGACGGCGTTCATGCGCTCCCGCCGGTTCCAGGGCCGGAACGAGGAGGGCCGGACCACGGAGCGCGAGGAGGGGATGGAGGCCGAGCTGTATGCCCGCGCGCGGGAGCTGCAGCGGCTGAACGAGCAGCTGCGGGCGGCGCACGCCCGGGAGCGGGAGGTCGCCGTCACCTTGCAGGAGGCGATGCTGCACTCCCCGGATCTGGCTCGGCACAGTGACGTGGCGGTGCGCTATCTACCGGCGGTCGGTTCGCTCAACGTGTGCGGCGACTGGTACGACGCCGTCGACCTGGCCGAGGGGCGGTTCACCGTCGCCGTGGGCGACGTCGTCGGGCACGGGCTTGAGGCTGCCACCGTCATGGGCATGCTCCGCAGCGCGCTGTCCGCGGCCAGTCGGGCGGTGCCCGGGCCGGCCGGGGCCCTGGAAGTGCTGGGCATGTACGCCCGCTCCGTGGACGGCGCGCTGGCCGCGACCGCGGTCAGCGTGCTCGTGGACACCCGCTCCAAGCTGCTCGTCTACTCCAGTGCGGGTCACCCTCCGCCGGTGCTGCTGCACGCGGACGGCACGTGCGAGCTGTTGGACCAGGCCACCGACCCGCCACTGGGAGCCCGACCCGAGCACGTTCCCCGGCCGCAGGCCGGCACCCCGTACCACGCGGGTGACACCCTCGTCCTCTACACCGACGGACTGATCGAACGCCGCGAGGAGGACATCGACACCGGACTGGACCGGCTCACCACCGCCCTGGGCGACCTCGCCGGCCTCGACCCGGATCAGCTGGCCGACGCGCTGCTCGTGCGTCTCGGCGTCGCCAGCGGAGCCCGCGACGACATCGCCCTCGTCATCGTCCGCGTCTGAGCCCCGGGAACGCCGGAGTCCGGGGGCGTCGGCGAGCGGTCTACCTCCGTGGAGCGGGGACGAGGCGCAGCAGCCCGTGGAGGACTGCGTCGATGGTGTCCTGTGCGGGCTCATCGGTCACATGGGTGAGCAGGCGGGCCAGGGTGCGCAGCACGTGGGGTGAGGCCATCACACGCGGGTGCAGGACGGGCCGGAAGCCGTAGCGCGAGAAGACCAGATCCCCGGCGAGGTTGCCCAGCCGGTAGTAGCGCGCCCATCGGCGCCGGATCTCGGCCGGGTACTGGTGCAACGCGTGTTCCCGGCGCGGTCCGGCCGGGCGGGCCAGTGCCAGGGCGATGATGTCCGCCGCCACCTCGGCGGCCTCCATGGCCTGGGCGATGCCCTCGCCGCTCCACGGACTGACCATGCCGGCGCTGTCGCCCACGAGCAGCACGCCCCGTCGGTACTGCGGGCGTCGGTTCAGTCCCATCGGCAGCGGCGCGCTGCGCAGGGGCGAGTCGGCGGTCTCTTCGGACAGCCCCCAGTCCGCGGGCAGGCGGGGCAGCCAGTGGTCCAGTGCCGCTCGCAGGTCCACCGGCCTGCGCCGCCGTCGCTGCGGCAGGACACCGAGGCCCACGTTGACACGCCCGTCCCCCAGGGGGAACACCCATCCGTATCCGGGCAGATCCCGTCCGATGCGAGGACAGCGCAGGTCGGCCCAGAGTTCCAGGTAGGGGTCGTGCGTACGGGCCTCACTGCGGTAGTACCGGCGGGCAGCGGCCGCGACGGGCCTCTTGTCGTCTCGTTCGAACCCCAGGCCGAGAGTCGTGCGCGCCGAGGCGCCGTCGGCGGCGATCACCAACGGCGCCCGGTAGCGGACCGGCTCCTTCTCCGGTCCGCGGGAGGCGGACACGCCGATGACGTGCCCTGCCCGGTCGGTCAGCGGGCCCGTCACCTTCACGTGGGTACGGAGGCGCGCTCCGGTGGCGCGGGCGTGAGCGGCGAGCAGGTCGTCGAAGTCGTGCCGGCTGCGGGTGAGTCCGAAATCGGGCAGGGCACCCAGACGCGGCCAGTCGATCTCCGCCTGGTGGCCGCCGCAGACCCAGCGCATGCCCTTGTTGCGCATCCACCCCGGTGCGTCGATGTCGATGCCCATCCGCACCAACTGGTACACGCTGCGCGGTGTCAGCCCGTCGCCACACACCTTCTCCCGGGGGAAACCGGACTTCTCCAGGAGCAGCACGTCCACACCCGCTCGCGCGAGGTGCACCGCGGCGGCGGAACCCGCCGGCCCCGCCCCCACCACGATGACCTGTGCCTCTTCGTCACCGGCGCCTTCAGGACCCGACCTGCCGGCGTCGCGGCCGTCGCCGGCCTCGCCACTTTTGGTGATCACCCCACCACTATGCCCAGGGTGAGAGTCGGTGGAACGCGCGGCACGACCGGCACGGCGCGTGACGTCACGCCGGGTCGATGCGGGCGATGGTGCCGCCCTGCGCCAGCACGTACAACTCGCCCTTGCGGCCCTGCACGAACGAGACGACCTCGCCGGCGTTGACGACGAGGTCGTTCACCGCGGTCACCGTGCCGTTCTTCATCGTGAGCGAGCGGAGGGTGCCGTCGCAGTAGTCGCTGAACACGTACTGGCCCTTCAGGGCCGGGATCGCGTCCCCTCGATAGACGAATCCACCGGTCACCGCGCACCCGAGGCCGCCGCGGGCGTACTCGTGGACCGGGCGCACATGGTTCGCCGGCTCCGTGCCGCCCCGGAAGGGATGGTTGCCCTCCATCTGGGACCAGCCGTAGTTCTCGCCGCCCTTGTCCCGCGCCGGTGCCCAGTCGATCTCCTCCCAGTCGTTCTGGCCGACGTCGCCGATGAGCAGGGCTCCGGTGCTCGCGTCGAAGGAGAACCGCCAGGGGTTGCGCAGCCCGTAGGCCCAGATCTCGTCCTTCGCGTTCGGGTCGTTCACGAACGGGTTGTCCGCAGGAATCGCGTACGGCGTTCCACCGCGCGGGTCGATCCGCAGCATTTTGCCGAGCAGCGTGTCGAGGTTCTGCCCGTTGCCGTGCGGGTCGCCGCCCGCGCCGCCGTCGCCGAACGCGATGTAGAGGTATCCGTCGGGCCCGAACTTGATGTCGCCGCCGTTGTGGTTCGAGTACGGCTGCGTCTGTGTGAGGACCGTGCGCCGGGTGTCCGGCCGCAGCTTGCCGTTCCGTACGGCGAACTCGTCGATGGTGCTGGTGCCTTCGAGATTCGTGTACGAGATGTAGAAGTGCGCGCGTGCGTTGTCGAACGCGATACCGAGGAGGCCGCGTTCACCGTCGGTGGTGGTTTCGGCGGAGATGTCGAGCACGGGCTCGCCGAGCCCTTGGTCGCCCAACACCCGGACCGTGCCGGCCCGCTCGGCGATCCAGACCTTGCCGCCGGGACCGGCGGCCCCTGCGATCGGGTTCTGTGCCGTGGCCACCTTCGTGAGTGCGATCTTGGTGACCTTCTGCCGGGGTGCGCGGTCTTCTGCGGACGCGGTGCTCAGGGCGAGGGAGGCGACGAGGCAGACGGCGCAGTTGATCGCCGAGCTTGTCGTGCGAACTTTCACCGTGATCCTCCTGGAGGCGGCGAACGGGGGCACCCGGCTGCTCGAGGCGGTGGTGAGTCGGCCCGTGCCAGCGCACAACCGGGGGTGGGGGGGAAGTCCGTACCACTGGCCACGGACGAGACTACGGGGACCTGAGCGATTGGTATAGGCCAAGCACGCGCGAGGGAAGGACGGAGTGGAGGTGGCGGGCAGCCCGTCAGCGGGGCGGAGGGGAGCCTCTTGGTGTCGCGGGGTGCGGCATCGCGCTCGGATGACACCGGGACGTACGACGGCCGGCTCGGCACGACTCCGCCGTCGGCGGCTACGGCGCACACGCGCCGGCCGAGGTCGCCCACGCACATATGATCCACACGCGTACCGCACACCCCCAGGGAGCCCGCACGTGCACCACTTCGATGTCGAGACACTGACGGTCAGCCCGTGGCGCAACGGCGGGGGCGCGACCAGGGAGATCGCCGCGTGGCCGGCGGGCACGGAGGAGTTCGGATGGCGCGCGAGCGTCGCCGACATCGACCGGGACGGACCGTTCTCGGCGTTCCCGGGCGTCGACCGGACACTCACCCTGCTCACAGGCGACGGCGTGCGGCTCACCTGCCCCGGCGTGTTCGACCGGCTGCTGGCGCGCGCGGGCGAGCCGTTCGCGTTCTCCGGCGACGACGAACTGGTCGCCGAACTGCGCGGCGGCACGTGCCGGGTACTCAACATCATGGTGCGGCGCGGCCGCTGGACCATCCGCGTGGACCAGGTCGCCGGCCCGGTCGTGCCGCCCGCCGGGCACGCCGGGGTGCTCCATGTGCTGCACGGCCGCTGGCGGACGAGCACGGACGGGCGTGTCCTGACGGCCGGCCAGGGCCTGTGGTGGGACCGGGACGACCACGCGGGTGCGGGGAGCACGCGGGTGCGGGGAGCACGCGGACTTCCCCGTCACCGCCGACCGCAACGCTTTCGACCGAGAGGGATGAGACAGCAATGGGAGAACCGACGAAGCCCGAGGTCGTCGTTCCGCACGGTGACGCTCCTACCGAGTTGACCGTCCGGGACCTGGTCGTCGGGGACGGGGCCGAGGTGAAGCCGGGCATGGTGGTCAGGGTCCACTACGTCGGGGTGGCCTTCGAGTCGGGCAAGGAGTTCGACGCCTCCTGGGACCGAGGTGAGCCGTTCAAGTTCGCCCTGGGCGGCGGCAGGGTCATCAAGGGCTGGGACCGGGGGGTGAGGGGGATGAAGGTCGGCGGCCGGCGCGAGATCATCGTTCCCCCGCGTCTCGGCTACGGCAATCAGTCACCCTCGCCACTGATCCCGGCCGGCTCGACCCTGGTCTTCGTGGTGGATCTGCTGGACTCGTATTCCAGCACGGCCGGGTGGAGCAACACCTAGGGTGTGTCTCGCCGATCATGCCGGGCCCTTCGCCGCATCTCCGGTTTCCGCCTCCGCAGCGTGGGACTCGGCCCAGCACCAGCAGCACCGCCAGGGCGACGAGGACGGAGTCGATTCGGTCCAGGAGACCGCCCGACCCGGCCGGCCAACTGCCTCGACCGGGTCGAGCTGTGCCGTACGGGTGTGGACTGGGTCGACCTGTCCCGGCTGCGGCGGCTGTTCCGGGCGGCCGCGGAGGCCCGGTCCTCGGCGTCTTCCTCGGCCGGAGCCTGCCCGAAGGACCGCCATCCCCATACGACGGGTGTGCCCCGCGCCGAGGCGAGACGAGGCACACCCGCAGGGACGGATGCATCCGATGTCCGCGGAGCCGGGTGCTCCGCTGGCGGCTGATGGGCGACACTGGTGCACCGCACCGGAGTTGTGGTTTGCTCGACCCATGAGCCTTCTCGTGATGCGTCGGCACGTGGACTACGCGCGCATCACAACCATGGCCTGTTCCGGCTGACATCGAGGCCTCGACCCGGCGTCCGAACAGCCCCACGCTCACACCGAACAGCTTCCGGGCGCCCCCTGACGGCCTCGTCCTGCCCCTGCGGCCCGTTCCTTCCGCTTTGTCTTTCGGACTTCCGGACTTCCGGACTTCCGGCACTGGATACGCGGCCGTGCACACACCATCCGCATCAGCAGGAGGAGACGCATGAGCGTCCGTGGCATCCCCGACACCCGCGAGACCGTCGACACCGACATCACCGGTACTCCCGATCCGGCGCGGTTCGCCGTGGAATGGGAGGAGTGGCACCGGGACAAGGACGCCCGGCTCGCCGCCGAGCACGGCTTTCTCGCGGTGACCGGTCTGCACTGGCTCTCCGAGGAGCCGCAGAGCTTCCCCGGCACGCCCGGCACGTGGTCGACGGGGCCCGAGGGCGTCACAGTCGACCTCGACGAGGGGACGGAACTCGTCGTCGACGGCACGGTGGTCCGGGGGAAGCACCTCTTCGGCGTCATTCCGGAGCGCGGCGGCGTCAACGCCGTCTGGAACGACACCGTGATCGAGGTTGCCAAGCGCGGCGGCCACGACGTGGTCCGGCCGCGCCACCCCGACCACCCACTGCGGACCGCCTTCACCGGGACGCCCGCGTACGCTCCCGATCCGCGCTGGGTGGTCACCGGCCGCTACGAGGCCTTCGACGAGCCGCGACCGACCACGGTCGGCGCCTCAGTCGAGGGGCTGCGGCACGTGTACGACGCTCCGGGCCGGATCGTCTTCCGGCTGGACGGACAGGAGTTGAGCCTGACCGCGTTCAACGGGTTCACACCCGGCACCCTCACGGTGCTGTTCACCGACGCGACCTCGGGTGTCACCACGTACGCGGCCAACCGCCAGCTCGGTGTGGACGCGCCCGGAGCCGACGGCGGTGTCGTGCTCGACTTCAACCGCGCCACCAATCTGCCCTGCGCCTACACCGACTTCGCGACCTGCCCGCTGCCGCCGGCCGAGAACCGGCTGCCCGTGGCCGTCGAGGCAGGGGAGCGCATCCCGCGGGAGCGCGGCCCGGTCCACTGACGGAACGCGCACTTGTTGCCGCGGTATGGCGACGGCATGGCGACCTCGTGACGGCACCGCACGTCGTCCCGTCCTGGCCGTGCCGCGCGCCTAGCATCTCGGGAATGGCCCTGTCACCTGCTCGGTGCAGGGTCACTCCCCCGTCACTGCCAAGGGCAGGATCGCCATGAGCAACTCCCCCACCCCCACTCCCACCGCCACCCTCACCGTCGGCCAGGCCGAGCCGCAGCTCCGCCGGCTGTACGTGGTCGACGTCCGCACCCCGGGCGAGTTCGCGTCCGGCCACCTGCCCGGCGCCGTCAACGTCCCCCTCGACCGCATTCAGGACAGCGTTGCCGACCTGCGAGGCTCGGCGGCCGACGGGTCCCTCCTGCTGGTGTGTGCCTCCGGTGCCCGTTCCGAGAAGGCCGCCGCAGCGCTCGCCGCCCACGGGATCGCGGCGTCGAGCCTCTCCGGCGGCACCCGGGCGTGGGCCGCCGCCGGTCACGTGCTCGAGTTCCCGCCCGGCCCCGTGCGGGCGGTCTGGGGGATGGAGCGTCAAGTCCGCTTCACCGCAGGCATCCTGGTCCTGCTCGGCCTGGCCCTCGGTCTGCTCGTGCACCCGGCGTTCCAGCTCCTGTCGGCCGGAATCGCCGGAGGCCTGGTCTTCTCCGCACTCACCGACACCTGCGGTATGGCCGTGGTTCTCAGCCGGCTTCCCTTCAACCGACGAGGCGCAGCACATCACGGGTGACGAGTCGTCACGGGGGTGCGTCGCGCAGGTCCCTGACGTACCGGTCGAACCGTGCGGCCTCGTCGCCGCGCGGCTGCCCGCCGGGGGTGAATTCCGCCCGCCGCGCGACTGCGGCGGAGGCGGGATTCTCCGGATCGACCTGGATCACCGCCTCCTCCGCGCCCTCGGTGGCCGCGTACCGGGCCGCCAGGAGGACTGCGCGGGTAGCCAGGCCACGCCCTCTCCACGACGGATAGAGGCCGTAGGCGACATTCACCTGGCCCGAAGCCAGGTCCTCCCCGCGAACCGCAGGTCGATCGTCCCCGCGAGCGCCTCGCCGGCGGCCACCCGGATGCCGAAAGCGCGCAGGGGACCGGCGGTGCTCCATTGTTGCCGGCAGTGCCGGAAGTACGCTTCCACACCGTCGCGCGTGCCCGGACCGCCGTTGAGCCAGCGAACCAGCGGCTCATCCTCGCCCGCGAGATGCGCCTCCGCATCGTCCGGGCGCAGCGGCGACAGAGTGATGATCCCGTCGGAAAGTCTCACTTCACGCATCCGCCGATTCTTGACGCCGAAGCCGCGTCGCACCACTGCATTCCGCACGACGTCCGCCCGGAGCCGTCCCACCATTCGGGCCGGTTGTGAACGCCGTACGTCGCGCGTATGGCAGGAGATTCAGGATGCGAGACGCGACAGGACAAGACATTGACGCGTCCGGTTTCCGCTGCAAGTCTCTTGGCCGTGAGCAGTTCTCGGAACCTCGCCGCGCGGCTGCACGTCGATCTTCGATGTCAAGCCGGCGCCATCTGTGCCGTCGGTCGATAGACCCACCGGCAGGCCTCTTTTCCCGCCCGCCGGATTCCTCCGGCCGGGTTTCCCTTTCCCGCCGTCGGGCGGTTCTCCTTCCCTTGCCCGGAGCCCTGGCACGCGCCTTTCCGCATAGGCGCTGTCCAGCCTTCCATCGAAGGTGAACAGGGTTCCCCATGACCACGACCCGACGACCCGACGACATTTCCTCACTCGCGCTGCCGAAAGGACCCCTTCCATGACCACCAGTACCGGCTTCGACGTCCGCAGGATCGGAGGCCGCATCGGAGCGGAGATCCTCGGCGTCGACCTCGGCGCCGACCTCGCCCCCGCCGTCGTCTCCGAGATCAACTCCGCGCTCCTGGAACACAAGGCGCTCGTCTTCCGCGACCAGCGGCTCGACGAGGCGGGCCAGCTCCGCTTCGCGTCCCTCTTCGGCGAGCTCACCACCGCGCACCCGACCGTGCCGTCCGTCGAAGGCCGGCCCCAGATCCTGCCGGTCGACGGCGACGAGGGGATCCGCGCCAACCAATGGCACACGGACGTCACCTTCGTCCGTACGCCGCCCAAGGCGTCCACACTGCGCGGCATCGTGGTCCCGCCCTACGGTGGCAACACCCTCATCGCCAACTCGGGCGCCGCCTACCAGGACCTGCCCGAGCCCCTGCGGGAGCTGGCCGACAAACTGTGGGCGGTGCACACGAACGTCTACGACTACGCGGCCCCGAGGAGCGAGAAGGCGGCCGAGCACCGCAAGCAGTTCGTCTCCCGGACGTACCGCACCGCCCACCCCGTCGTCCGCGTCCATCCCGAGACCGGGGAGCGGGGGCTGTTCATCGGCGGCTTCGCCCAGAGCGTCGTCGGGCTCAGCCCCTCCGACTCCCGCGACCTCCTGCGCCTCTTCCAGTCGTACGTCACCCGCCCCGAGAACATCCTGCGCGTGGTCTGGCAGCCGGGCGACCTCGTCCTGTTCGACAATCGCATCACCCAGCACTACGCCCCCGACGACTACGGCGACCTGCCGCGCCTGCTGCACCGCGTGACCGTCGCGGGCGACGTCCCGGCCGGTGTCGACGGCACGCTCAGCCATGTCATCGAGGGCGACGACGCGAGCCACTACACCCCCGCGGTGCTCTGAGCCCCGGAGAAGCACGGACCTTCCCTCACCCACGCGCGGATGTCACGCCACGCCACCGCGGGCCAGAGAGGGCGCCCGGCCACCACAGGGCGCAGGACTGGGCCCCGAACTCCCCTCGGGTTCCAGAGGCCCCGGCGGAGCTTCGTGGCGGTCCACTCGCCGACCTGGCGGCAGTGCGCGTCCGGGAGCGGCGGCATCCACTCCGCCGGGTCCTGGTCGCTCTACGAGCGGTTCGACCTGGCCGTCACCGCCACCAGCGACGCCGCGGCGTCCTGGTCGTTCGTGTACGCCTCCCGCCGGGCCGCCGTCCACGCGCTCGCGCCAGTTGGCAGGGAGCGTCATTCGTCGCGAGCGGTATTCCCCAGTGATGAGACTGCGGAGGCGCGGACCGTCGTGCCGACGGCGATGAGCGCCGCAGCGGCTCCGATTCCGGCAAGCATGCCGAAGAGCTGGGGGGTGCCGCCGAGGGGCGGGGCGAGGAGGGCCGCGGCGAAGGGGGCGAGGGCGGAGGCGGTCATCGCGGGTGCGCTGAGGATTCCGGAGAGTCGGCCGTAGTGGGTGGTGCCCCACCGGTCGGTGATGGCGGTGGCCTGGAGGAGCGTGAGGTTTCCGCGGACCACGCCCGCGACGACGGACACCGCGATCAGCAGACCGTACGGCCCGGGGACAGTGGCGAGGGCGGCCGTGGTCAGCGCGCCGAGAACGATAAGGATCACGGTGCGGGTGGTCGTGCCGGTGCGGCGGGCGAGGGATGCGTAGAGGGTGCGGCCGAGGGTCTGCCCGGCCCCGCCGAGGCCGAGGGCCCAGGCTGCCTGGCTGGTGGTGTAGCCGCGTTCGATCAGGAGCGGGACGAGGGTGACGACGACCGCGTACATCGCGAACGCGGAGAGCATGAACGCCAGCCCGAGCAGCAGGAACGGGCGGCTGCGCACGACGTCCCGTGGGGTCGAGGCGACGTCGGCGGGTACAGGAGGGGCGGGTGGCCAGGGGGCGCGCAGGGCGACGGCGTGTGCGGGGATCGTCACGACGGCCAGGATCACGGCGAGGACCAGGAAGGTGGTGCGCCAGGTGAAGTGGTCGGCGAGAACGGCGGTGAGTGGGGCGAAGACGGTGGAGGCGAGGCCGCCGGCGAGCGTGACGATCGTCAGGGCGCGCACATGGCCGGGGGCGAACCACCAGGTGAGGGCCGCGAACGCGGGCTGGTAGAACGTTGCCGCCATCGCGAACCCGGCCAGGACCCAACCGAAGAAGAACACCGGCAGGTTCGGCGCCACGGCTATGACCACCAGGCTCACCGCGCCCGCGACGGAACCTGCGGTCATCACCATGCGGGGCCCGCGATGGTCGATGACCCGGCCGACGGGTATCCCTGCGATACCGGAGACGACCAGGGCGAGCGAGAACGCTGCCATGGTGGCGGTGGTGGACCAGCCGGTCGCGGCGGTGATCTCGGGGTTGAGGACGGGGAAGGCGTAGTAGACGATTCCCCAGCTGGTGATCTGCGTGGCGCACAGCGCGGGCAGGACGGCGCGGGGCCGCGACCGGACCCCCGTCCCGGTCGCGGCCCCGCTCGCACGGGTGTTGAGGTCGGTCACGAGCCGCAGGCAGGCACCGGGGCCGCCGTGGTGCCGAGCTGGATCAGGGCCGGCGCGGGTGCGCAGCAGCCACCGCCGTCGCCCGCCTCATCGGTCTCCGGCTGGTCGAAGAGGCCGGCGCCGCCACACACCCCGGTCTCCGGGAGGACGAGTTCGACGCGCTCGGCGGACTCTCGGTCGCCCGCGATCGCCGCGGCCACGGAGCGGACCTGCTCGTAGCCGGTCAGGGCGAGGAATGTCGGCGCGCGGCCGTAGGCCTTCATCCCGACAAGGTAGACACCCTCCTCCGGGTGTGACAGTTCCTTCACACCGTGCGGGTAGACGGTGCCGCAGGAGTGCTGGTTCGGGTCGATCAGCGGCGCCAGTCCCACCGGTGCCTGGAGGCGCTCGTCGAGGCCGAGACGGAGTTCGTCCAGGAACGACAGGTCGGGCCGGAAGCCGGTGAGGACGATGACCTCGTCGACCGCGTCGAGGCGGCGGCCGTCCTCCGCGACCAGGACCAGGCGGCCTTCGTCGTCGCGCTCGATCGCGTCGGTCCGGAAGCCGGTGACGGCATCCGCGTGGCCGTCGTCGACGGCGGCCTTGGCGGCGAGGCCGAGGGCGCCCCGGGCGGGGAGCTGGTCGGCGGTGCCGCCGCCGAAGGTTGAGCCGGAGATGCCCCGGCGGAGGATCCAGGTGGCGTGGGTGCCGGTGCCGTCGTCGGCCTTTGCGAGGTCGGCGAGCAGGGCGAGGGCGGTGAAGGCGGAGGCGCCGGAGCCGATGACAGCGGTGCGCTTCCCGGCGTAACGGGCGCGGGCGGCGGGGGCCTTGAGGTCCGGTACGCGGTACGAGATCCGGTCGGCCGCGGCGCGCTCACCCAGTGCGGCCAGGCCGTCGCCGCCGGCGGGGCCGGGGAGGGACCAGGTGCCGGAGGCGTCGATGACGGCGCGGGCGAGGACCCGCTCCTCACGCCCGTCGGCGTACTGGACGTGAACGGTGAAGGGCTGGGTCTCGCGGTCGGCGTCGACGATCCGGTCGCGGCCCGAGCGGGAGACGCCGGTGACCCGAGCGCCGACGCGCACCTTGTCGCCGAGGACGTCGGCGAGCGGCTGCAGGTAGTCTGCCGCCCAGTCACCGCCGGTGGGGTAGGCGCTCGCGTCGGGCTTCACCCAGCCGGTGGGAGCGAGGAGCTTCTCGGCCGCAGGGTCGGTGACCTCGCCCCAGGTGGAGAAGAGACGGACGTGCGACCACTCGCGCACTGCGGCACCCGCCTGCGCCCCCGACTCCAGGACCAAGGGCTCCAGGCCGCGGTCGGTGAGGTGGGCGGCGGCAGCCAGTCCGGCAGGGCCTGCTCCGATGACCACGACGGGCAGCTGCTTGCCGACGGTGGCGTTCATGACGAGTCCCCTCACGTTGTTTCGACGTACGTCGATCTCTTGTGCCTTCAGCATGGCACTTGCATCGACAAGCGTCAACATAGACATGCATCAAATTAAAGAGTCGGTCGCGAGGCGCGGCAAGCCTGCGGGCATTCACACTCGGCCCCGGCGCACCACCCGGCAACTCGCCTGCCGGCAGTGTGGTGCGCAGCCCCCTTGGATAGCTGGATGTCGAATATGAAGACGCTTCCGCTGCTGGAGCCCACCGTCGAGCCCTGCTGCTCGCCGCTGGCCGAGCGGCCGCTGACGGCCGAGGAGGCCGAGCGGACAGCCCTCATGTTCAAGGCGCTGGGCGATCCGGTCCCGCTGCGCCTGTTCTCGGCGGTCGCCTCGCACGAGGGCGGCGAGGCATGCGTCTGCGACATCTCCGACGTCGGCGTCTCCCAGCCGACCGTCTCCCACCACCTGAAGAAGCTGAAGGAGGCCGGGCTCCTCTCCTCCGAGCGGCGCGGGACCTGGGTCTACTACCGCGTCGAGCCGGCCGTCCTCGCCGCCATGGGCGCGCTCCTCACCAAGACTGCCGCCGCGTGACCGCCTCAACCATCGTGGTCCCGCCCTCTGCGGAGCTCCGATGATTCCCGCCGGAATACGCTGCGGAACCCGGCTCACCTTCACTTCTCGGCGAGCAGCGGGCCGAAGGTCCGCTCGGCGATGGCGACGGCCTCGGCCTGGTCGGTGACGCGGCCGGGGATGTCGGGGTGGCGGCGCGCCCACGTCTCGGCCGTGGTGCGGTCGGCGAAGAAGTTCAGGGCGTCGCAGCACACGTCGGCCGCCGGGCCTCGTGCCGGGCGTCGGCCGACGAAGACGACCGCTCCCTCGGGCTCCCACCGTGCCGCGCCACTGGTGAAGGAGACCGTGACCGGGTGACCGCTGACCGGGTCGGAGGAGGTGACCCGGACGTCCTGGTCGAGCATCGCGGCGATGCCGAGGGCGTCGATCGCACACATCGACCACGCCTCCACCCCGTTGCCGAGCCTGACCCGGTGAGGCGTCTCGACTGCGGAGAAGGGGTACGCGACTCGCACCCTGTCTTCGGTGTCGAGGGCGAGGAAGTCCTCGGCGGCAAGCTCTGCGAGGACGTCGCGGGCGGTACGGCCGGCTTCGGCGGCGACCGGTTCGAGATCGGACGTGCTCGGTGCGGAGCCGGTGGTGGCGAAGTGCCGCAGCACCGCCTGGTGGACGGTACGCAGTCCCCGCTCGGCGGGGGCCCGGCGGCCACGTCCCGCTCGCCCGATCGGATCGAGGAGCTGGTCGTCGCAGCACTCCTTCGCGCTGTCGAGCGCCGCCCGCAGTACTCCGACGCCGGGCGCCCCGTCCGCCCGCCCCTGCTCGTCCCGGTACAGGCGGCAGGACGCGCCGGCGGGCGCTCCGGGCACGGCGAACGGGTCGACGCCTCCATGCCTATCGGAGAGTTCGCCACGCAGGCGGGGCTGTCGACCAAGACGATCCGCTTCTACGAAGAGTCGGGCCTGCTGCCCGCGCCGCCGCGTACCTCCGGCGGCTACCGGGACTATCCGGCGCAGGCCACCACTCGGCTGTCCTTCGTCCGCGACGCCCAGGCCGCCGGGCTCTCTCTCGCCGAGATCCGATCGGTTCTCGCCCTGCGCGACAGCGGGCAGGCCCCGTGCCGGGAGGTCGGGGCGCTCATCGAGCAGCACCTGGCCGACAGCGAGCGCCGCATGAGCGAGCTGCGCGAAGCCCGCGCCGCGCTGCGCGAGCTGTCCCGCCGGGCCGCCGTGACCGACCCGGACACGTGCACGGACGGCGACATCTGCACCATCCTCACGCGCCCCGCCGGCTCACACGGCGCCGAGTAGTCCGGCGATCTGCCGGGCGGCTTCACGGGCGGGGCGGCCGACGCCGATGAGGGTGGCGGAGGCGGGGCCGGTCCAGTCGCCGTAACCGAGGAGGTGGAGGCGGGGCTCACCGATGGCCTGGGTGCCGGAGGTGGGGATGTGGCCTCGGGCGCCCCGCAGGCCGAGTGGGGCCAGGTGCGACAGTGCGGGGCGGAAGCCGGTGCACCAGACGATCGCGTCGGCCTCGGCGGTCATGCCGTCGGCTCACTCCACCCCGGTCGAAGTGACACGGGTGAACATCGGCTGGGCCTTGAGCAGGCCGGCGTCGCGGGCCTCGCGTACGGGTGGGACGGCGACGATGTCACCCAGCGAGGCGACGCCGCCCGTGTCGGCGCGGCCCTCGTCGAGGGCGCGGCGGCGGGCGGTGGCGTGGTCGAAGAGAGCGCGGCCGTCGATGTCGTCGGCGAGGTAGCGCGGTTCGCGGACGGTGACCCAGGTGAGATCGGCGTCTTGGGCGAGGTCGGCGGCGATCTGGGCGCCGGAGTTGCCGCCTCCGACCACGATCACCTCGTGTCCGGCGAAGTCGCGTGGGCCGTGGTACTCGACGGTGTGGAGCTGGGTGCCCTGGAAGGTCGTACGGCCGGGGACAGCGGGGACGAAGGGTCGCGACCAGGTGCCGGTGGCGCTGACGACCGCACGGGCGAGCCAGGTGCCGGAGTCGGTCTCGACGCGCAGGAGTTCGCCGTCCCGGTGGACGGCGGTGACGCGTACGGGGCGATGGACGGGGAGTTCGTAGCGCTGCTCGTAGTCGGTGAGGTACGTGACGACGTGGGTGGCGTCCGGGTACGTCTCGCCGTGCTGCGGCGGCATGAGCCGGCCCGGCAGCGAGGAGAAGGCGGCCGGGGAGAACAGACGCAGGGAGCCCCAGGTGTGCTGCCAGGCACCGCCCGGCGTGGACTGCGCGTCGAGGACGACGAAGTCCACGCCCAGGCGGCGCAGGTGGTAAGCGGCGGCGAGCCCGGACTGGCCGCCGCCGATCACCACCACGTCCACGAGCTGGGTCACTGGGCTTCCGTCGTACCGCGCATGAAGATGACCGCGACGAGGGCCAGGCCGACGGCCGTGCCGATGATCTGCATGCCGATGAACGCCGGGACGGATGCCGGGGCGATGCCCGCGAAGGTGTCCGTGAACGCGCGCCCGACCGTCACCGCCGGGTTCGCGAACGAGGTGGACGAGGTGAACCAGTAGGCCGCGCCGATGTACGAGGCGACCGCGACGGGCGCGAAGCGGAGGCGGTCGGTGCGGGCCAGGCCGAAGATCAGCAGGATCAGGCCGGCCGTCGCCACGACCTCGCCGAGGAACAGGTTGCCCGCCGAGCGGTCGTGCGTGGACCACTTCACCAGCGGCTCACCGAACATCGCGTCCGCCAGAATCGCCCCCGCGATCGCGCCGATGATCTGCGAGGGGACGTAGACGGCGAGTTCGCGCGCGTTCACGCCCGCGCCGCCGCGACGGGCGGTCCACCACTCGGCCAGGGTGACGGCCGGGTTGAAGTGCGCGCCGGAGACCGGGCCGAGGAGGGCGATCAGGACGCCGAGGCCGAAGACAGTGGCGGTGGAGTTGGCCAGCAGCTGCAGCGCGACGTCGTCGGTGAGCTGGGTGGCCTGGATGCCGGAGCCGACGACGACGGCCACGAGGGCCGCCGTACCCACCAGCTCGGCGGCGGCGCGGGCGGCGAGCGGGGTACGGGGCGGGGTGGCGCCGGGTGCGGGCTGCGGTGACGTGTCGGTTGCTATGGCGTCACTCGCAGCGGGCTCGGTGGCGGTCACGGGCGGGTACTCCTCGGCAGGTGAGGGCGAGAGGCTACGGGCAGGCTCTCTTGGCGTCGGCGTTGGCGCGCGCGGTCTCCGCGAGGGCGGTGAACTGCCCGGCCAGGGCTTCGATGACGTCCGGCTTCAGGCGGTAGTAGGTGAACCGGCCGCAGGGCTCCGTCTCGACGACCCCGGCCTCGCGCAGCACCTTCAGGTGGTTGGAGAGGTTGGTCTGCTTGGCACCGGTCTCCTCCACGAGGTGGGTGGTGCACAGCGTCTCGCGGGCGAGCAGGGTCACGATCTGCAGGCGCAGGGGATCGCCCAGAACCCGGATCAGATCAGTATCGACTGACGTCATCATGGGCTGATACTCTCACATCACCCGGCGCTGATACCAGCCTGGACTGACCTCTTTGAGCCCTGGGGGTTCTCCATGACCGCGTCCTCGTACCCGGTCCTTCCCGACGGACGACTCGCGGCGGGTGGCGCCCGCCTCGCCGTGCGCCACCAGGGCCGGTACTCGGTGGAGACGGTACAGCGGCTGATCGCCGACTCCTACGAGCAGCTCGCCGCGCACGTGCACGTCCGCACCCACCTCGTGGTGCCGGCGGAGCGGTTAGCCGCCGAGCGCCTGGACGCACTGGCGCATGTCGAGAACCCGGTCCCCGCCGGGGCCCGGCTGCGAGTGCTGTTCGCGTGCAGCCACCACGCCGGCCGCTCACAGTTTCCCGTCCCCGCACCACGCTCCGTCCCTGCCTAAGGAAGACCCGATGACCGCTCCGCTCGCCTCCGTGCTCTTCGTCTGCGTCCACAACGCCGGCCGCTCCCAGATGGCCGCCGGATTCCTCAACCACCTCGCCGGTGACCGCATCGAGGTCCGCTCTGCCGGTTCCCTCCCGGGCGAGCAGGTCAACCCGGCCGCCGTCGAGGCCATGAAGGAGGTCGGCGTCGACATCTCCGACCAGAAGCCGAAGGTCCTCACGACCGAGGCCGTCCAGGCGTCGGACTACGTCATCACCATGGGCTGCGGCGACGCCTGCCCGATCTTCCCCGGCAAGAAGTACCTCGACTGGGCCCTGGAGGACCCGGCCGGCCAGGGCGTCGAAGCCGTCCGTCCCATCCGCGACGAGATCAAGGTCCTCATCGAGGGCCTGATCGCCGAGATCGACGCGACGCAGGAGGCGTAACCGAAGTGACCGAGCCCTCCGCCGACGATGTCCGTGAGGTCATCGTCATGGGCTCCGGCCCCGCCGGATACACCGCCGCCCTCTACACCGCACGCGCCCAGCTCGAGCCCCTGCTCTTCGGCAGCTCGATCTTCGTCGGCGGCTCGCTGACCACGACGACCGAGGTCGAGAACTTCCCCGGCTTCCCCACCGGAGTCGACGGTCCGGACCTCATGGACGACATGCGGGCCCAGGCCGAGCGATTCGGCGCCGAGACGATCGACGACGACGTCATCTCCGTCGACCTGACGGGAGACATCAAGGAGGTCACCGACAGCGAGGGAACGGTCCACCGCGCCAAGGCCGTGATCATCGCGACCGGCTCCGGCTACCGCAAGCTCGGCCTGCCGAACGAGGACGAGCTCTCCGGCCGCGGCGTCTCATGGTGCGCCACCTGCGACGGCTTCTTCTTCCGCGACCGCGACATCGTCGTGGTCGGTGGCGGCGACACCGCCATGGAGGAAGCCACCTTCCTCACCCGCTTCGCCCGCTCCGTCACCGTCGTCCACCGCCGCTCCACTCTGCGCGCCTCCAAGGCCATGCAGAACCGGGCGTTCTCCGACGACAAGATCTCCTTTGCCTTCGACAGCGAGATCGCCGAGATCAAGTCCGAGAACGGCATGCTCGACGGCGTCGTCCTCCGGGACGTCATCACGGGCAGGACCCGCGACCTCGACGCCACCGGCCTGTTCATCGCCATCAGCCACGACCCGCGTACCGAACTCTTCACAGGCCAGGTCGACCTGGACGACGAGGGCTACATCAAGGTCGACTCGCCCTCCACCCGCACGAACCTCCCCGGCGTCTTCGCCGCCGGCGACGTCGTCGACCACACCTACCGCCAGGCCATCACCGCCGCAGGCTCCGGCTGCCAGGCCGCCCTCGACGCCGAGCGATACCTCGCCGCCCTCGCCGACGACAGCAAGACCGCCCCCAGCGTGACGCTCGCCTCCTAGAAGCGAGCGGCACGAAGTGATCCACATCGAGCCGGGCCGCGTCGGTCCCCACGACGCCGTCGTACGGGCTGAGCCGGGATCCGCCGGTCAGTGCGCAGCCGGCCGCGATCTGGGGCGCTGCCGGCGACATCACCGAGCACCCGCGCGGCCTGGTCGTCGCCGTGCTCACACACAAGACCGGGCACTCCGTGCGCAACGCGCAGACCGCGTACGCCGACGACCCCGTCCTCTGCCCCGTCCGCGCGTACAAGGCTCCTACTGCGCGTCGGCCGCCGAGACCTACAAGGCGTTCAAGGAGGCCGAGGACGGTGTCTCCCACGTCGAGATCGTGAAGGTGACACCGGGCCTGTAGGCCGCGCCCGCCGAACTCTTTACGTGAGCGCCCCGTCCCGGGCAGCACACGGGACGGGGCGCTTAGGCATATGCCGACGGTTCTTTCATGCACGCCTCTGTTGCCCGACGGGGGCGCGGTGGCAGGGTGTGCGCACGCGGTCCTCGCAGACCACCCCCGGAGAGGGACCGCCATCTGGTTGGCCCCGCCCGCAGCCGAACGGGCGGGGCCGCGCCGCCCCTTGCCGGCTCCCCACGGGAAGGGGGCGGGCACACGCCCAGGTCGCGCGGAGCGGCCTCGCCGTTTGCGTGTTTCTGATCCCCGATGATGCGGAACGGTAGCTGTCGTGGTGAAGCGCAGATGCAGAACAGCCCCGGTTCGCAGTGTTCTGAACCGGAGCTGTTCTGCTGACGTTCTCAGGGGACGAGGAGCCAGAAACCCTGGTCGGCGTACTGGCCGTTGATGCCGACGGTGACGGTGAGAGTGTCGTCGCGGTCACCGCACTGCGGAGTCCTCGTGTAGGCGGGGTAGGCGTCGGTGCCGAAGGGGACGCCGGCGACCGGCACGGTCTGGGGTGTGATGTTGTGGACCGTCAGCTTGGTGTCGACGAACCGGATGCAGTAGATGCCGGTGCCGCCCTTGGTCACCTCGGCGATGCCGGTGCCGCGGTCGACGTCGCCGTTGTACTTGATCAGGCCGGATGCCTGGGCGTGCGGTGCCCTGACGGGAGTGCCGATGCCCGTCGCGAGTGCGATGCCGCCTGTCAGGGCCGCCGCGGTGACGACGGAGGCGGCGATGACGGTGATGCGTGCCTTCTTGGTCTTGAACACGGTTGCTGCCTCTCAGGAGCCCGAGCGGGTTTCTTGGGCCGGGCCGGCGGTCAGTGGACGGTGAGGGTGAAGCCGTCGTCGATGGCGGCCCCGTTCAGGTTGCGTACGTAGACGAGGATGGTGTCGGTCGCGTTGCCGCACTGCGAGGTGGGCGTCTCGTAGGCGTGGACGCTGCCGCCGGCCGGGCCGCCGGTGACGTGGACGATGCTGTCGGCGAGGTCGACGGCGTCCGGGCCGACCTTCACGCAGTAGCCGCCGGTCTGGAACTTGCTGCTGGAGACCACGTTCTTCTGCTTCAGCAGCGTCCCGTTGGCCGCGACTTTGGCGGCGGCCTGGGTGTGGGGAGCGAAGGACGGCTCGGGCCCGGCCTGCGCGGGAGCCGCGAGGGCGACGGTCACCGCGACGGCTCCGATACAGGGCATGGCGAAACGACGCATGGCACTCTCTCGTTCACTAGGGCGACGCAATGCGACGGTGAAGACGCACAGCGTGATGATCGACTCATCGGCAATGAGATCGGCGGGGAAGTCGTGCCGCAATCCGTCGCCCAGGGCTTCTAGGCCAGCTGGGGGTGGCGCATCTCCGGGTGAGCCGACGGGTCACGAGGGTGATCGCCGCCCAGATGACGAGGGTTTCGGGGTGTTGGACGAGAGTTCGTCGTCCCTCGCGTGGCGGCGGGCGTTCATCATCCGTGCGAGCGACCGTTCGACGGCCCGGCGGCGGGGCAGGACGACGAGGCGCCGGGCCGGTGACGAGGCGTACGCGCGGCCCGGCTCGTCTCCCCGGAGGAGCCCGATGCCGGAGGTCGCCGAGGCCCTCGGGGACACGGAGAAGGCCGCCCGCTCGCACAACCCGCGGAGAGGGACCGCGTCTCCTTCGCCCACCCCGCAGCCGAACGGGCGGGGCCGCGCCGCCCCTTGCCGGCTCCCCACGGGAAGGGGGCGGGCGCACGCCCAGGCCATGCGGAGCGGCCTCCCTGTGCCACGACCACCGGGACCCGCTACGAGGATCGATGTCAGTCCTCGTTCATACGATCACCGCATGCCTGATGCCTTCACTGTCCTGTGGACCCACGACACGTGCCGTGCCCTGCGCAAGGCAGGCCGCGTGGGCGAGCGGCCGCCGGTCGCCTACTCCGGTGTCCACCAGTCCCTGCCCACCTGGTCGGGCGCCCGTGCCGGTGACGAGGTGTACGCACTGCACGTCAACCGGTGCGAGGTGTTCGTGGTGTCCCGCATGCGGGTCATCGACATGGAACGCGGCGACTGCTGCGGCGCCGCTCAGGCGACGTGGCAGGATCCACCATTCCCCGGGCACGACGACTGGTGGATGCTCGGAGCCGGCGGCTGCGGCGCCGGCGCGGTCCACGTGGAGGCGACACCCGTACGCTTCGACACACCGATACCCGGCGACCTGCTGCCGGCCCTCACCTGGCGCAACGCCCGAGGCAAGACCCGCAACCTGAAGTACGTCGTCGACGGCCGTCTCGAGCGCTTCGTCAGCCTTCAGGGCTTCTACCGACTCACTTCCGAGTCCGCGGCCACGCTGTCCGGGCTCGTCGACGGCGTCCGGTGAACCTGGGAAGCCACGCATCCGGATCCGGGCGACCGCTTTGTCAGCCCTCGCGGCCGCGATCGGTCTGTTTTTCAGCGCCACGGTGGCGTCGTCACGCGTGAACGCGACTCGCAGGCAGTTGGACCAGGACGAGCGGCATCAGCCCGGACGGGTCGGCTTCTGGACAGGGCCGGGCGGCGGTGGATCCGCGGCCCGACCGGGCTCCGCGCATAGGTGCCCGGGGTCCACGCTGTGGTGCAGGGGGTCGCTCTGCAGGACTCGGAGGACGTATGCATGGCTCGCGCCGAAGTCGAGCGGGCCGAGGACTGGGAAGGGCTCCCAGACCCACGTCTGGGAGCTCGGTCTCCACGACGCGCTGTTCACGGAGGTGCGGACCGGGTCGAGTCGTCAAGGCCGCCTTCGGCGGCGCTGGGCGCTGGGAAGTGTCCTCCTGGCCGGGGCACTGCCTGCCCACCCCGACGACCAAGCAACGAGATCGCCCATTCGGCTTGAGTTGGGTGCGGAGGAGTGGCTCATTGGGCCAGCCGCCTTCCCTCAGCCGGTGTTTCGGTGCTGCGGTTACGACCTCCGAGGCGAACCTGAAGCGCCTCCGGCGTAAAGGTGGCGGCTGCTTGATCGGGGACCAGATCGCGGGCTACGAAGTGGAGCGCGAAATCGGCCGTGGGGAAGGGTCCGTCGTCTACCGCGCGAAGGATCTGCGGCTGGACCGGGTCGTGGCTCTGAAACTGCTTGCGCCCGAGTTGGGCCGTGATGAAGCATTCCGGCAGCGCTTCGCCCACGACTCACGCCTCGCAGCTGCGATCGACCACCCGCATATCCTGCCGATCTACGAAGCGGGCGAGGCCGATGGTGTCGTGTACATCGCCATGAAGTACGTCCACGGCCTCGACCTACGGGCGTTGCTGGACCGGGAAGGCTCGCTCCCGGTCGAAACCGCCCTACGCATTGCCACCCAGGTGGCCTCGGCCCTCGACGCGGCCCATGACCACGACCTGGTGCACCTGGACGTCAAGCCCAGCAACATCCTGGTCGCCGCAGGAACCGACAGCGACTACCCCGAGCACGTGTACCTCACGGGCTTCGGGCTGTCGAGGACTTCGCTGTCGCTCAGTGGGTTCACCGCGGCGGGCACGCTCGTCGGCTCGCTCGACTACTTGGCGCCGGAGCAGACCTCCGAGCGTCCCGTCGACGGCCGGAGCGATCAGTACAGCCTGGCCTGCGTCGTCTACGAAGCCCTTGCCGGGAGGCCGCCGTTCGAGCGCGAGAACGCCATGGCGCTGCTGTGGGCTCACCAGTACGACCCACCGTCTTCCCTTTCCGAGACACACCCCGAGATCCCGCCCGATGCCGATGCCGTGTTGGCCAAGGCGTTGGCCAAGTCTCCTCAGGGCCGATACGCCTCGTGCCAGGAGTTCGTGGTCGCGTTGCGCTCTGCCACCCAGGGCACCAGCGCTGCCCTCGGAGAACCGATGCCGTACCGGAGGCCTTCGCCCCCCATGCTCCCCGAGCCCCCCATGCCGTACCGGGAGCCTTCACCCCCCATGCCGGCCTCGCCCTCTCCTGGCGAGTCGCCTGGAAGCACGCCACCTGGACCGCCGTTCGGCGATGATGACGACGAGTGGTGACGCGTGGGTGACATCGCCAGGAGCGCTCTCGGCGGGGCGTGGACGGTGCTGGTCGGATGGCTCTTGCCGACCGCGTTGAACGTGAGCGTCTTCGTCGTGGCCGTCTGGCCGAGCCTGGGGCGCACCGGGGAGTCCTTGAGGCTGTGGTCGGACGGTGTCACCCCTCTGTCTGTCGGAGTGCTGGGCGTTTCAGTGCTCCTCGGGCTGGCCCTCTGCGCTCTGCAGAACCCTCTCTACCGCGTGCTGGAGGGTTACGCCCTCTGGCCGAATGCGCTCTACGCGTTCGGGTGCGCTCGCCGACGGCGGGCGAAGCAGGATCTTCAGGACCGCCTCGCGCTGATGCGGTGGGAGCGCCATGAACGGGAGGACCGCCTGGCACCGGATGACACCGCCGAACTGACCGCCTTGCGCGCCGACCCGCGGATCACCCGAGCCGCTCGTAAGGACCGCCGGCGCACTGCTGTCCAGCGCGCGCTGCTCCGCGAGCGCCTCGCTCGCTACCCCGTCAACGACGCACAGTTGGCGCCGACGGCGCTGGGCAATGCCATCCGGCGCTTGGAGGAATACGGCTACGACCGGTTCCGCCTCGACACCCAGGTGATGTGGAACGAACTGACCGGGAACGCGCCGGAGCAGGTCCGCCGACAGGTCGACCTCGCCCGCGCGAATGTCGACTTCTTCGTGGCTCTGCTCTACGGCCACTGCGCCGTCGTCCTCTGTGCGGCAGCAGCCCTGGCCACAGCCGGCCCGGATGTCCCCCTGCTGCTCACCGCCATTGCCGTGCCAGGCTTACTGATTCCGGTGTGGTATCGCGCGGCGGTGTCCGCAACCGACGAGTGGTCCGCGGCCGTAAGAGCACTCGTGAACACGGGACGCAAACCGCTCGCCGATTCCCTCGGCCTCCAACTACCGGGCGAGCTGGTCTCCGAACGCGAGATGTGGGCACTGGTCTCCAAGATGTCGCGGCTGCCGCATCACGAACGTGCCGCAGGACTGGACCCCTTCCGAGCACGGCCCCCCGAGAGCTCACCGCGGTCGGCTGGGGACAGCGGCGCCGCCTGAACCACCATTGTCCAACGCGCACTTACCCGCATCAGACCGGTTCGAGTTCGACTCGGGACTCCTGCAGGGGGCCTTGGCCATGTTCGACCTGTCGGAGCCGTTCCGCGGGAATGTCCCGGACCGGGATCAAGACACTAAGGTGATCATCGCGCAGATACCTCACGATGTGCTGCCGCTCCCGGTGGGCCGGGCACGCCGGGCCCTGGCCGTTCCCATGGAGGCGTCCGGTGTGGGCGGGGTCCTGGCGGACCTGATGACGTCGATACGGGGGCAGGCCGGATACACGGACGGATACCTGGACTACGCCGCCCTGACGATAGAACCGGAACTGACTCCGGAGCTCCTGAGCCGGGTCAGGCCGCCTGCCGAACCCGAGACATCGCCGTCGACAACGTCGTTGACCGTCAACTGCGGCTGGATGCCGCACTGACCCAAGACCAACCACCACCAGGAGACCAGCTCATGAAGCAGCGTGTGCGCGCCGTCCTGCTCACCGATCACGGCACCATGCTCGTCATCAACCGCATCCGTCCCGGCATCCCGCCCTACCAGGTCCTCGTCGGCGGCGGCGTCGAACCCGAGGACACCGGCCTTGAGGCAGCACTGCTGCGGGAGGTCCGTGAGGAGATCGCCGGCGAAGCCGCCGACCTGCGTCCGTTCTGCCGGCTGGAGAACGACAAGGGCGAAGCCGAGTACTTCTACACCGCCCAGATCCTCTCCTGGAACTTCGACGACCGCACCGGACCCGAGTTCCAGCGTGACGACCGCGGCGAGTACCTGCTCGAGGAAGTCCCGCTCACCATCGAGGCCATCAACGCCTTGAACCTGCTGCCGCCCCAGGTCAAGGACGCGCTACTCGACGCGATCAGGGAAGGCGCCCTCACCGCCCCCGTGGCGTAGCCAGCCACCGCTAGGCCGTGCCTGCATAACCCGTTCGGACCAGCTCCGCTGGGGCGCTGCACAGCGGAGTCCTCGCAGGTCGGACCCGGTGGGGAAACCGTCTGGAAGGGCTGGTGGAGGTCTTGCGGGCTGGCAGCGCACGACGGCCGGTCGTTTCCTGGCAGCACGTCTGCCAGGAGACAGGAGGAACTCATGGCCAAGCAGGGCAAGGCGAGGTCCACCTCGCTGAACGAGGTCAAGGCGAGCCTTGAACGGGCCTCCGCCGACGTCGACCGTGTGCTGAGGCTGCAGGGGATGCAGACCGAAGGGGGTGCTGCCACCCCGGCCGTCGCCGGTTTCCACAGCACCCAGTCGATCGGCTGCAGCACGTACAGCGTGGCATGCGGCGGTGGCGGCGGAACGGTGCAGATGTGACCGCGGAAGGATCACGAGCCTGCCGGGGCCCCTCTCGGGGCCCCGGCGGCTGAGCGCCCGTGGACCGCCAGGCGGCCCTGGCTGCCCACCACCTCTTCGGTCTCGCCGATCCCCGGCATTACGAGCCGCTGTCCCGCAGGGCCATCACCCCTGAGTACCGCGACGCGCTGCGACTGCTGCTGCCGGACGCCTGGGTTCTGGAGCGCGGGGACGTCTGGCTGCACGCGCGGAGGGCGCCGGGATCCACGGACCGGTCGGCTCCGCCGCCCACCCAGGGCTTCAAGATCCATGTCTCCTCCGCCCCCGCGCACGCCGTCCGCCTGTTCGAACTCGTGGTCCCTGTGTGCGTGTCGTACCGCGTCGAATTCAAGACCGCCGCCGACCCGGTGATGCTGGCCGTACTCAACTCGAAGACACAGCAACGCGGTTTCTCCGGCAAGTTCATGACGCTGTACCCACCCGACGAGCACGTCTTCGCCGAGCTGATCGAGGCCCTGTACCAGTGCACGGCCGACGAAGCCGTCGAGGGGCCGTACATCCTCTCCGACCGGCGCTATCGGGACAGCAGAGTGCTGTTCTACCGATACGGGGGCTTCCGGCCGCCGCGGCGCCTCAACATCGACGGCACGCAGAGCACGTTTCTCGTGGCGCCCGACGGCTCGTACGTGGCCGACGAACGGCTGCCGCTCTTCCGGCTGCCGCCCTGGGTCCGCGACCCCTTCGCCGAGGAGCCCGCGGAGCGACCGGCGTCCGAGGCCGCGGCGCGGTCCGGCGCGGAGTCCGGCGCGGAGCCGGACGTGAAGTCGTACGCGGAGTCCGGCGCGGAGCCGGACGTGGAGTCCGGCGGCACGCTCCTCCACGATCGCTATCTCGTCCAGGGCGCCCTCGCCTTCTCCAACGTCGGCGGCGTCTATCACGGCACCGACCGGCTCACCGGGGATCCGGTCGTCGTGAAGGAGGCCCGGCGGCTCACCAACTGCTGGACGAGCGGAGACCGCACGGTCGACGCGGTCGACATGCTGCGCCACGAGTACGAGGTACTGCGCCGGCTGGAGGGCTTGGACTCCGTCCCCCGGGCCGTGGACCTGTTCCGGGAATGGGAGCACACGTTCCTGGTGGAGGAACGGCTGGAGGGTGTCGCGTTCCACGACTTCTGGGCGCGCGACGAGGTCATCCTCGCCCCGTACATCCGACGGGAGGGAAGGGTGGACCGGTTCGTGCCCCTGTTCCGGGAGGTCGCCGGCCGCCTGGTCCCCATGATCGAAGAGGTGCACGCCCGCGGTGTGGTCCTCGGCGACCTCTCGCCGAACAACGTCCTGATCGACACCGACACGCTTCGGATGCGGTTCATCGACTTCGAGAGCGCTGTCCACGAGGACGACGAGGCGGCGATGCTGTCCTACGGAACCCGCTGGGGCACGCCCGGCTTCCTTCACCCGGACCGCTCCTCGCGCAGCCGGCTCCTCCCCTGCGACGACTGGTACGCCGCGGCCATGCTGCTCTACAGCACCGTCGTGCCCGCCACCGCGTTCTTCGGCCTCAACCCCGCGGCGAAGGACCTCTTCCTCGACGAGCTCGTCGCCCTCGGCGTCCCCACGCAGGTGAGGTCCGTCGTGTCGTGCCTGGCCGCCGCCCGGGTCGACGAGGCGAAGAGAGTCCTGGCCGAGTGGAAGGACGGGTGACGCCATGACGCCCCTGGTGACCGAGAGGCGCAGGCCCGGGGACGGTGTCCCGGCCCGTCCCGACGCGGAGGTCCGGCGCACCGTCGACGGGATCGCCGGCCTGCTGCTCCGTACCTTCGACGAGCGGCGCACCGACCGCCTCTGGCCCGCCGACTACACGGTCTTCGCGACCAACCCCCTGAGCGTGGCCTACGGCGCCTGCGGGCCCGCGCTCCTGCTCGGTTCGAGGACGCGCGGCCGGGACGCGCCGGCGGCCGGACTGCCGCCCGAGGTGGCCGCCTGGATGCTGGGGCGGCCGCTGGACAACGACACCTATCCGCCCGGGCTGTACGTCGGCTCGGCCGGCATCGCCTGGGCCTTCCACGACCTGGGCTGGGAGGAACGGGGCGAGGCGGCGATGACCCTGCTGCAGTCCTCTCCCCTGCTGTACGACGATCCGGGTGTGTTCCTCGGCGTCGCCGGATGGGGACTCGCCTCGCTGCGCTTCCACGCGCGGACCGGGCGGCAGCTTCATCTCGACCGTGCCGTGCAGGCGGGCGAGCATCTCCTCAGCACGGCCGAGCACGAGGGCGACACCTGCTCATGGCGGTCCTCTCTCGACGGTCTGGTCCATTACGGGTACGGCTACGGGGCGAGCGGCATCGCCCTCTTCCTCCTCCACCTGCACCTGGCGACCGGCGAAGAGCGCTTTCGTTCGTACGCCGTACGGGGTCTGGAGTTCGACCTGAGCCGTGCGAGCGAGAGCGCCCTCGGCCTGCAGTGGCAGCGGGTCGAGGGCGACCCCGTGGTGTACCCGTACTGGATCCACGGAGGCGCGGGCGTCGGCAGTGTGCTGGTCCGGTTCCACCGGCTGCTCGGCGACGAGCGGTACGGCGAGCTCGCCCGGCGGGTGGCTGACGACACCTTCGTCACGTACTCCTACGCGCCCGGTCTGTTCGAAGGCCTGGCGGGGATCGGCGAGTTCATGCTGGACATGTACCGCTGCACCGGCGAGGAGGAGTACCGGGACAGGGCCTATGACGTCGCCAGGACCGTCCTGTGGTTCCGGGTCGAGGAAGAGGGCGGGATCGCGTTCCCCGGCCGTTGGCTGAACCGGATCGCCCACGACTACGCGACCGGCTCGGCGGGCATCGGCATGTTCCTGTCCCGCCTGGTCGCCCCCGGCGAACGTGCATTCGTGGATCTGTGAGGGCTCGGCGGGTGCCCGGAGGATCCGCCGAATCCCCGCGATCGTGGCACGCCTCCGCGGCCTCGGTGAGCAGCAGGGGGCCAACGGCACCCCGGCAAGACGGTCCCTGGCTCAGGGGGCGATCTTGCGGTGTCGAGCAGAGAATGACCTGAGCCGACGGACTCGTTTCGGCCCCGTGCCGTCCGGCAGTCCGTCACCGCCCGACCACCGTACGGAGGAAGAAACCGTGGGCGCCGGTGCTCGATCCAACGACGATGACGACCCTGGCGACCCTGGCGACCCGCCACTCGACTCTCCCGACGAGTCCCCGTCCGTCCGGGACATCGCGGCTCGGCTGAGGGCGGCGTTCCCCTTGGTCGACGCGGTCGTCGTCGACGCGACGGTCAGGACCGCGTACGAAGCGTTCCGCCAGGCCCGAGTCAGGGCCTACATCCCGATCCTGGTCGAACGCCGGTCCCGCCAGGCACTCGCCACCCTCCAGGTCCCTCCCGGCCGGGAGCCGGACGAGCGAGTCGTGGAGGCCGCCGGCGCTCCCGTGCCCGTGGGCGGTGAGTGACGGACCGCTACCGTCGTGCGCGCCGGGCGTGCCGTGCCCGCCCGGCCGGAGAAGGGCTGAGTGTGATGTCGGGCAAGAGAGCCGAACACCGGTGAGCACCCGGCCCGACGGCCACGGGATGCTCTCCCGCCTCCGGGAAGTTCCCGGCATCCGCGCGGTCTCCACCTACCGGCGCGAGTGGCTGGCCAAGGACGTGGTCGCGGGGGTCGTCCTCACCACCCTGCTGGTGCCGCAGGGCATGGCGTACGCCGAGTTGGCGGGCCTGCCGGCGATCACCGGGCTGTACACGACGATCCTCTGCCTGCTCGGATACGCGGTGTTCGGGCCCTCCCGGATCTTGGTGCTGGGCCCGGATTCCTCGCTGGGGCCGATGATCGCCTCCACCGTGCTGCCCCTGGTGGCGGCCGACGGGGATCCCGACCGGGCCGTCGCGCTGGCGTCGATGCTCGCGCTCATGGTGGCGGGCATCATGGTCCTGGCCTCGGTGGCGAAGCTCGGCTTCATCGCCGACCTGGTCTCCAAGCCGACGATGATCGGCTACATGAACGGCCTGGCCCTCACCATTCTGATCGGTCAGCTCCCCAAGCTGCTCGGCTTCAAGGTCGAGGCGGACAACCTGATCGGCGAGTGCGTCGGCCTCGTCCGGCAACTCGCCGACGGGGCGGCGGTGCCGGCGGCCGCCGCGGTCGGCATCGGCGGTATCGCGCTGGTCCTGGTCCTGCAACGCTTCCTGCCGAAGGTGCCTGCGGTGCTCATCATGGTGGTCCTGGCGATCGCCGCGGCCGCGTTCTTCGATCTCGGCGAGCACGGCGTCAGCCTGGTCGGGGTGCTGCCCGAGGGCTTCCCGCCGTTCACGATCCCCGATGTGCGGCTCGCCGACGTCGCACCGCTGCTCGCCGGTGCGGCGGGTATCGCCCTGGTGTCCCTGGCCGACACGATCTCCAACGCGTCGGCCTTCGCGGCCCGTACGGGGCAGGAGGTCCGCGGCAACCAGGAGATGGCGGGGGTCGGCGCGGCCAACCTGGCGGCCGCTCTCTTCCAGGGCTTCCCCGTCAGCACGAGCGGGTCTCGTACGGCCGTGGCGGAGCGGGCGGGGGCCAGGACCCAGCTCACGGGGGTGGTCGGAGCCGCGCTCATCGTCCTCGTTCTCGTGCTGCTTCCGGGCCTGTTCCGCAACCTCCCCCAGCCGGCCCTGGCCGCCGTGGTCATCACCGCGTCCCTGTCCCTGGCCGACGTATCGGGAGCCGTACGGCTGTGGCGCCTGCGCCGGGCGGAGTTCCTGCTGTGCTTCGCCGCCTTCGCCGGAGTGGCCCTGCTCGGGGTGTTGCCCGGGATCGCCATCGCCGTGGGCCTGTCCGTGCTCAACGTCTTCCGGCGCGCCTGGTGGCCGTACAACACCGTGCTGGGGCGGGTGCACGGCCTGGAGGGCTACCACGACATCCGCTCCTATCCGCAGGCCCAGCAGCTGCCGGGCCTTGTGATCTACCGGTTCGACGCGCCGCTCTTCTTCGCCAACGCCAAGGCCTTCCGGGACGAGGTCAGGCGGCTGGCCGGTGCGGAGCCGCGGCCGAGCTGGATCGTGGTCGCGGCGGAGCCCATGACGGACGTGGACACCACCGCTGCCGACATCCTGGAAGAGCTCGACGAGGAGCTGAACGCGAGCGACGTGCACCTCGTGTTCGCCGAGCTCAAAGATCCCGTCCGGCGCAAGATCGAGCGGTACGGACTCACCCGCACCATCGCCCCTCGTCACTTCTTCCCCACCGTGGAGGCCGCCGTCGCCGCCTTCCGCCTGCGCACCGGAGCGCGATGGACGTCGCTCCCGACGACCGAGCCGCCCGGTGAGCCCGGCCCCGGGGCAGCTCGTCCCGGGCCCACCGACGACGGGAAGTGACCGCCCTCGTCGGCGGCACGGAGCCCGGCCCGTCGCTGCCCCGAAAAGCGCCCTGACAGCTCTCCTTCACACTCGCTGCCCGACGGGCACAGGCCTGAAGGGACGCCTACGCTGGTACGGCACCCCGTCCGCCCTCCGGGCCCCGCGGCCAGGGGCGTGGGCGGCTCCGTTCAGCAGGGAAAGGCAGTTCCGACATGGTCACCAGGTCTGACGCTCCCGTTCTCGACACGCTCGCGGCGATGACGATCGACTCCATCGAGCACTGCAACATGGACGAGAAGGCGCTCATCACCACCCGTATCGCCGCCCTCGTCGCCATGGACGCCCCGGCGATCTCCTACATGGCCCACATGAGCCCCGCCGTCAAGGCCGACTTCACCGTCGAAGAGCTGCAGGACGTGCTCGTCGCGATCGCCCCCGTCGTGGGCACCGCGCGCGTCATGTCTGCCGCGGGCCACATCTCCCAGGCATTCGGTGTCGCCATCGCCATGGCAGAAGCCGAAGCCGAAGCCATCGCCAACGCCGAAAGCCGGGATGCGTCCTGATCGCCTTCTGACCGACCGGACGTACTCCGGTCGCCTTGCGAGCGCGTGCCGCGAGCGCCTGCAGCCGTAGCCGGTGAGGACCCGCCCGGTCGTGGCGCAGCCCTGGGGAACCGGACCTCAGGGTGTGGGTGATGCCGCGCTCCGGTGCCCTTGGAAGAGGTCTCACGCATCGAGGACGGCGGCCACCGCCTCGATCTCGACGAGTTGGTCCTCGTATCCGAGCACGGTGACGCCCATCAACGTGCTCGGGACGTCGTGGTCGGCGAACGCGTCCCGGACACATTGCCAGGCTGCCACCAGGTCCTCGCGTCGGGCCGACGCGACCAGAACCCGTGTGCTGATGACGTCATGGAGTGACGCGCCCGAGGCGGCGAGAGCGGCCCGCATGTTCTCGACGGCTTTCGCTGCTTGGCCTGCGTAGTCCCCGATCGCTGCCGTGGAGCCGTCATCGTTCAGCGGACAGGCCCCTGCGAGGAAGATCAGGCGTGACTCGGCGGGCGCCGTGGCCGCGTAGGCGTACTCGGCGACGTCGGACAGGGCGGTGGAGCGAATCAAAGTGATGGCACGAGCCACGGTCGCGTGGTCCTTCCCCTCGGGTGTTCGGCGCGGACATCCTGCCAACGGCCGGTCGGCTGCCGCCTTCCCTTTTCCGGCCGCCCCGCGAGACGCCGCGGGGCTGGTGGACTCCGCCGCTCGGGCCACGGACCATACTGGTCACGCCCCGATCACCCACTGGACGGTTCCATGGCCAAGAGCAGCTCTTCATCGACCACTGTCCCCGGCACCGCATGGCTCGGACGTGGGCGTCACCTCGGGCCCGAGGCCGAGCGGGACGTCCGACGCAACCTGCTCGCTCTCAAGGCGGCCGGAGTGATCGACGACTTCCTCGAACTCGACCCCGTCGAGGCGGCCCGCTCGACCGACCTGTTCCCCCGGGACGAGTCCGCGGACCCCGGCCCCTCGGCCCGCCGCCTGTTCGAGGCGCGCTGGCGCGTCGCCGGCGACGTCACGGTGCGCGCTCAACTGACGACCTACGCGCCTGAGTCCCGCCGCAGCGAGAACGAGAGCGAGATCGACTGGGTACTGGTCGCCGAGGCGGAGCGGGCGTGGGAAGCGAGCTGGCCCTCACCCGCCACGGTGTTCTGGCCCGACAGCGACCGGGTCGCCTGGGATCACGACGTGGTGCCGGGCGCGCGTCTGCGAACGACCAACTACCTGCCCAAGGACGATGGCGAGTTGCGGCGCCTGCTGCGGGACTGCGCCCGGCAGAGCTGGTTCATCCATGTCGTGGTGCACGAGGCGATGACGCCGGACGCGCTGGGACGGCGTCCGGTCACGGCATTTCTGCCACCGAGCCTCAGGCACCGGGTGATCGAGCACCGGGCCACGCCGGACCAGGCACTGATCGCCGACTTCGCGACGAAGCGTGAGCTGGGCGTGGGGCTGCCGCGCGGCGGTGCCGTCGTCCTGCCCCCCGTGCCGCAGACCCAGGGCTACGAGGCGGAACGCTTCACGGTGGGCAACGTCTTCCTCGACGGCACCGAGCCGACCGGCCTTCTGGAGAAGATCGTGGAGTTCGCCTCGCTGCCACGACCGTTGCCGGCCGACGCCGAGCAGGCTCTGACACGTATGCGCAAGGGCTGGCACCTGCTCACCCCCGATGAGGAACTCGTCCACGCACGGGCCATGGTCACGTGGTACGCCGAAGCGCTCAGGACCATGACGTCAGCCTGCGACCTGTACCGCGAGGCGGCCGAGTCGGCACACGCCGCGCTCACCGAGGCCACCAGCGGCAACAGCACACCCAGGACGCCCGCACCCGCCACGGCCGCGGAGGACACCTCACCTCTGAAGTCCCTCACGAGGTCGTTCGGCATCTTCCGCAAGCCTGACGGCCGTTAGACGCCCAGGGCCTGGCGGTAGCGGCGAGGGCAGTCAAGGCGCGGGCGCGGGCGACGCCCGGTCGGGTACGGAACGTGAGACGGCTCGACCGGTGAGTGACGATGGCTCCTTGGCGGGGGCTCTGGCTGTGACCCCCCGCACAGGAGCCACGTCACGTCCTAAGGGAAGTAGTACGTGGGGGTCCCGCGATCCAGCGCCCAGGCGGACAACGGCCGGGCATTTCAGGCATTTGCTCCGTGGTGGGGTAGTACGTCACATCCTTGCGCTTCGCTCGGAGTGCCCCTAACCATGGCTGTCGTTCCGGGGATCCCGGTGCGGGGCCGGACAGCGGACCAGGTTCGCTCGACCGCCCCAGCCACCTCGCGGAGTGCCGCTTCGCTTCCGAAGCCACCGCGTTCGGTCGACATCCCCACGTCGTCGCCAGATGGAGAGTTACTCGCGTATGACCGCCCTCACGCAGACCACCACCAGCCGCATCGCCCGATTCCGCAAGCTGTCCGTCGCAGGCATGGCCACCGCGGGTGCCGCGGCGGCGGCGCTCACGCTGATCCCGTCGCCCGCTCAGGCAGCCCCGGTGGCGGCGAATGTCTCGGCGTCCCAGGTGTCCGCGGCGGACGCTCCGGCGGCCAAGAAGGCGAAGAAGCAGTACGCCGACAACCTCGACGGCTGGATCAAGGAAGCCCTGGACATCATGAAGGCCGAGAAGATCCCCGGCAGCTACGAGGGCCTCCACCGCAACATCATGCGTGAGTCCTCCGGCAACCCGAACGCCCAGAACAACTGGGACGTGAACGCGCAGAACGGCACGCCCTCGAAGGGTCTGCTCCAGGTCATCCAGCCGACCTTCGACGCGTACCACGTCCCCGGCACCGAGCATGACCTGACCGACCCGGTCGCGAACATCACGGCGGCCGCCAACTACGCTGCCGACAAGTACGGCTCCATCGACAACGTCGACTCCGCCTACTGATCGCCGCTTCCCCGTCGGTCAGCCGCGGACGACGTTCTCGGCCTGCGGGCCTTTCTGTCCCGCGGCACCGACCGTTCGCTTCGACCGGTCACAGACCGGCGATGTCCCTGGCCCTCTTCAGCACGGAGTCGAGCGCGTCCACCCTCGCGTTGCGCCGGCTCGCACGCGCCGCCCGGTCCGCCGGCACAAGCCGCGCCGCGACCTGCACCGCGTGGGCGTCCGGGTCGCCGAAGGCGGCCCGCGGGTGTTCTCCCGTCTCGGCACAGTGCGCCACGACTTCCTTGACCGCCTGGAGCACGACCGCTCGGTCCACGCCCGGCTGCATGGCCAGCCGCACCTGGAAACGTGCCAGCCACTTCTCGCGGTCCTTCTCGCTCGCCGCGTCCGTCGTCTGTACCTTCTTCGCCACGCGCTCTCCCGGTTGATCGGCAGCCGTCCACCGTGGAGGAGGACGCCGAGGCACCGGCGCAGGTTGCCCTCGCGGCCCGGTGGCCCTGTGCCCGCCGGGCCCCCGCCAGGCGGACACATCTGCGAGCGGACTCGACTACAGGCTGAGGGCGTCCTCGGCGTTGTCCACCCACGCGGTCACCGAATTGTCGTCGGACACGTTCAGCCCGGGCGTGGAGGCCTTGAGCGGCACCTGCTCCAGGTCGGACTCGGTGTTCATGGTCATCGCGATCGAGGAGACCGTCTTGCTCTTGGCGTCCTTCAGCCCGCCCATGAGGCCGGCGTAGGCGGACTGGCCCGGTGCGAGCCGGATGGCCTCCTCGATCCCCGGGGCCTTGCCGCGCTCCGTCGCCTGCCCGTCCAGGTCGCCGAAGGTGACGACGGGGTGACCGAGCACCCGGCACGGCTTACCGGACTTGTTGGTGATCTTCAACAGGTAGCTGCTGGTCGTGGGCTCTGCCAGGCTCGCGGTGAACTTCACGTCGAAGGTGCTGCAGGGAAAGACGTCGTAGTCCGGATCGACCGTCGGCGAGACCGGCTTGGCGGGCGCGGACGGGGTCGCGGGTCCGGACGGCTTGGCGGGCGCGGACGGTTCGGCGGGCTTCGGCGGGGAGGTGGGAGCCGCGGTCGTCGGCACGTCGGTCCCGCCCGCGGCACCGTCCTCGGAAGGGCCGCAGGCGGTCAGGGTCAGTGCGGACACGGCGAGGAGGCCGGCGGCGACGAAGGCTCTACGTACGGTACTCATGGCGATACTCCCCCGATGGTGGCGCTCGAACTGCGCTGTGGTGGACACCAGGTTCGCGCGGAAGCTTCACGGTTCGGTGACAGCGCCTTGCCGAATCCACCACGGTTCGTCCCACGCCTTCCTGGCGCGTCCCGCCTGAACAACCACGGCACACGAGCGGCGCACGGCCGAGGTCGCCGGGACCCCGTTCGGTCGATCGTCCAGCGGATTCAGGACATCCCGGGCGGCTGATCGGGCCGGCCGGCAGCGCCGGGCGGAGCGAGAGACCGGCGGCTCTGAGCACCGCGGGCGAGCCGAATGCGGCCCCCGTACACTCACTAGCTGATTCCGCCGCAGGTAAGGACTCCCGAAGTGAACCAGTACGACCCCATGGGCCGGGCAGCAGGCGACGCGCCGATCTACGCGACTCTCGTTCGGGAGCGCGGGGACGTGCCGGCGGAGGCGAGGCAGGTTGCCGCGCGGGTGCTGGAGGAAGCGGACCGGGCTGTCGACTTCAGCTCGGTGCGCGCCATCTGAACACGCGACGGGCGAAACGCTTCGCCCGCCGCTAGCGGTCGAGCAGCGGCAGCGCGGTGAAGGTGTGGTCCTGCCAGATCCGGCGCGAGGCTGCTTCGGGATAGGCGGTGACGCCCGACAGGGTCTCGACGTCGAAGAGACGTACGAGGTGCTCTCGGGTGTCGTACGCGGGCCAGCCCGGATCGCCGTGGGCGGCGAACGACGTCCACGCGGCCCGCATGCGCGCGGACAGTTCCTCCGCCTCGGGGGACGGGCTCTCGCCGATCAGCGCCGCGGGCCGGCCGCGGTCCAGGTTGCCGAAGACCAGGGGTACGTCGAGCCCGTGGCAGGCGCCGAGGACACCGCCCATCCCCGGGGCGGACCACGTCAGCTCGTAGACGTGGGCGCGGCCGCCGGCAGCGGTCTGGCAGTGGGCGAGGTGCAGGGACGGCATGCGGAACAACCAGTCGGAGTTGACCAGTTCGTAGAACTCGTCCGGGCCCGCGGCAGGGAACGCCTCACGGTAACGGCGTGCGGCGACCTCTCCGGGGCCGAAGACCCGCAGGGCGGTCTCTGCCTGCTCCGGGGTGACCTGGCCGAGGACTCCGTCGAGCGCGGCCAGCAGCCGCGTCTCGTCGCGGGTGTGGCCGACGAGGAGTTCGATGTCCCGCCCGGCGCCGTTCGCCAGCGCCTGCCACGGGGTGACCGGCAGGGTGTCACCGTCGATGACCGGCGAGAAGGGGATCGCCCGGTGGGCGACCGGCCCCCAACGATCCGCCCACCTGGTCATCTTGGCGCCGACCGCGTCAGCGGCGGCGGCCAGCCGGGTGGGATCCGTCCCGGCGAGGTCGGCCACCGTGGGCCGTAGCCCCAGCTCGGCTGCGCACGCGGTGGAGATGTCGGCGGCCAGCTCCGGTGAGAAATACGTGCCCTGCGCGCTCTGCGCCACGGCCCGGCCGAAGAGCCCGGCCGCCCGCTCGGCCGCCAGCAGGGCGGCGACCGATCCGGCTCCCGCCGACTGACCGAAGACGGTGACGCGGCCTGGGTCGCCGCCGAAGGCCCGGATGTTGTCGCGCACCCACTCCAGGGCGGCGATCTGGTCCAGCAGGCCCCGATTGGCGGGGGCCCCTTCGATCTGCCCGTACCCCTCCAGGCCCACCCGGTAGTTGAACGTCACCACGACGACACCGTCACGTGCGAGTCGGACGCCGTCGTACTCGGGAAGACCGGACATGCCGATCGAGTAGGCGCCGCCCTGGATCCACACCATCACCGGCAGCCCTGCGTCGCGGCTCGGGTCGGGCGACCAGACGTTGACCGTCAGCCAGTCGTCGCCCGCGGCGTCACGCGCCAGCGCGTCCATCCCGAAATGACCGCCCTGTGGCGGCGGCGGGCCGTACGACACCGCCGGTCGCACGCCGTCCCATCCCCGTACGGGCCGCGGCGCGGCGAAACGCAGCGGGCCGACCGGCGGCTCGGCGAACGGGATGCCACGGAAGACCGCCACACCCGCCTCGCGGCTGCCGCGCACCACCCCACCCGCAACGCGGACCTCGGGCCGGGACCCGGAATGGTCCGAAGGCCCGGAAGGAGCCGACGGCTCGGACGGCTCGGACGGCTCGGACGCGCCAACGGTCATCACGGCTCCCTCACTGAGCGGCCTGAACGTTCCGGGATCATGCCCTGCCGCCCTGCCGCGCACCAGGCAATTACGCAGGTGTCGCGAGGCCGCGGTACCCGCAAGCGCCTGGTCGCCCGCCCGGTGCCTCGGTGCTGCCGGTCGTGCGCGGATGACGTGCGGGATCTTGAGACCGCGAGCAGCCCGTGGCAGGCTCGTGCCGCATGATCGATGAGTTCGCCAAGGACAACCTGCACACGAGACTGAGGCGGGACCGCACGGCGCTGCTCTGGAAGCTCGACGGCTTGTCGGAGTATGACGCCCGCCGGCCTCTGACAGCCACCGGGACCAACCTCCTCGGCCTGGTCAAGCACATGGCCACCGTCGAGGCCCGGTACTTCGGCGAGGTCTTCGAGCGGCCCTCCCCGGAATCGCTGCCCCGGTGGCAGGACCACGACGGCAGCGACCTGTGGGCGGCCGAGGACGAGACCCGCGATCAGATCACCGGGTTCTACCGCCGTACCTGGGAACACTCGGACGCCACGATCGACGAGCTTCCCCTCGACGCCCCCGGCCACGTGCCCTGGTGGCCGGAGTCCGGTTCCCGGACGAACCTGTTCGCCGTCATGGTGCACGTCCTCGGCGAGTCCAACCGGCATGCCGGGCACGCCGACATCCTGCGCGAGGGCCTCGACGGCCGGACCGGAATGCGCCCCGAACACGAGAGCCGGATCGACGAGGAAGCCCGTGCGGCGTACTGCGCGAAGATCGAGCGGGCCGCAAGGTCGGCCGCGTCCAGCAAGGCGTAGAGGTAGTCGCGCCGACCTCAGGGGCGGATCCCGTCGCAGGCGATCCTGAGGTGGCGCGGTCCGCGCAGTACGGCGTTCTGGCGGTACTGGGGCGGATCGTCCAGCAGGCGTGGGTTCTCCAGTCTGCGGGCCAGTTCCGCCAGGGCGAGTTGGGCCTCCAGGCGGGCGAGTGGTGCGCCGAAGCAGCTGTGGATGCCACTGCCCAGGCCCAGGTGCTGGATGTCCGGGCGATCCGGGTCGAAGCGGTCCGGGTTCTCGAAGCGTTGCGGGTCGCGGTTGCCGGAGGCCAGGATCAGCCAGAGGGTGGAGCCCTTGGGGATGGTGACGCCGCTGACCTCGATGTCCGCGAGAGTGGTGCGCTGGGGCAGCAGCTGCACCGGCGGCTCGAAGCGCAGCAGTTCCTCGACGATGGGTACGGCCAGGCGCGGTTCGGTCCTCAGCCGCTGAAGGACGTCGGGATTGCGCAGCAGGGTCAGCATGCCGTTGGTGATCAGGTTGACCGTGGTCTCATGCCCTGCGATCAGCAGCAGAGCCGCCGTGCTGAGCAGTTCCATCGTGGTCATCGGGCCGTCCTGGCCCTCGGCCGTGGCCAGTTGGGAGAGCATGTCGTCCCCGGGGTTCTTGCGGCGCTCCTCGATCAGGCCGGCCAGGTACATGCCCAACGCCATCCGAGCCTCGTGCGCCTCCTTGCCGCGGTCGGCGGGGTCGGCGTCAGGGTCGGGGTCCAGGCTGGCGGCGAGGGTGTCCGCCCACGTGTGGAAGCGTGCCTCGTCCTCGCGCGGTACTCCGAGCAGTCGGCAGATCACCGTCACGGGGAAGGGGTAGGAGAACTGCTCCACCAGGTCGATCTGCCCCGGGTCGCCGAGGCCGTCGATGAGTCCGGCGACGATGTCGTCGAGCTCCGGACGCATTCCGTCGACCCGGTGGGGAGAGTGCGGCGGGCCGAAGTGCCGGTTCGTCATGCGTCGCAGCCGGTCGTGTTCCGGCGGGTCGAGCCGGAGGAAGCCCGGCGGCAGGGCGCTCTCCTCGGAGGACGGCTGAGCCAGCGGGTCGGCGCTGCCGGACGCCAGGTTGCGGGCGTCGGAGCTGATCCGGGGATCGTGCAGAAGGCTGCGGATCTCGTAGTAGGTACTGATCAGGTACGGCCCGTCGGCCTCGTGGTGGACCGGTGTCTTCCGCAGCTCTGCGTAGATCGGGTACGGGTCGGCCCGGTTGGCGTAGTCCAGGATCTGGTGCAGCAGGGTTTGCGTCATGGCAGGTCCTTGTGGCCGTGCGGGTCAGTGCGCGGGGGTGAACGTCATCCGGCGGTCGGCGGGCGAGTATCCGCTGACGGTGACGGTGGGGCCGTGGCTGGGGACCGACGGGTCGGGGAAGTCCGCGTCCATCGGCCGCTGCCCTTCCGCCTGTCGGTCGACCGTGGGGAACTGCGGTGGGAACGGCGCGGTGCGTTCGATGAGTTCCTGGTAGAAGGGCAGCCACCGGCCGTGGTCGAAGGAGACGGCACCGATGACGCGCCCCTGGTATCCGTAGACGCCGACGAACCGGCGGCTGTCCAGCGAGCCCTGCGCGATCAGGATCTCCGTCGCCATCGACGGCACTCCGACCGACTTGATGTTGACGCCGAACTGGGAGGACCAGAAGGCCGGCACGTCCATGTGCGGCAGTCGGTCGACGCTCTCGCTGAGCATGTTGTGTGCCGCGATCCCGGCCTGGGCGACGGCGTTGCCCCAGTGCTCCAGCGACAGGAACTGGTAACCGAACAGGGGATGGGGGCAGCGGGCGACGTCGCCCGCCGCGTAGATGTCGTCGGTGACGATCCCACGGATGTCGAAGGCCCGGCAGCCGGCGTCGCAGGCGATGCCGCGGGGCCCGGCGCCGAGCCCGGAACCGTGCAGCCATTCGGTGTTGCGGAGCGCTCCGAGCGAGACGACGACCACGTCGGTCTCCACGGTGGAGCCGTCGGACAGATGCGCGGCGCGCACCCGTCCCGAGGCGTCGCCCTCCAGGGCGGTCACCATGACCCCGCACCGCAGGTCCACACCGTGCTCGCGCTGGAGGTCGGCGGCCACCGCCGCGATCACCCCGCCGAGCGCGCCGACCAGTGGCGCGGCGCCTCGTTCGGCGACGGTGACGGGGAGGCCGCGTTCGCGGCAGGCCGCGGCGACCTCCGAGCCGGCGAATCCTCCCCCGATGACGAGGACCCGCTTGGGTCCCTCGTCGAGCCGCCGGGCGAGCGCGGCTCCCTCGTCGCGGGTCCGCAGCACGAACACGCCGTCGAGTTCCGCCTCCTCCTCGCGCGGCCACGGCCGGGCCCGGACGCCCGTGGCGATCAGCAGCCGGTCGTACGGCACCTGGTCGCCGTCGGCCAGCCGCACCGTCCTCGCGGCCATGTCCAGGCCTGTGGCGGGAACGCCGAGCCGCCACGTCGCGTCGACGGATCGGAGCCGGGGCAGCGCGGTGCGGTCGGCGCGCGCCCTGCCCAGCAGCACCCCCTTGGACAGCGGGGGCCGGTCGTACGGTTCGTAGGGCTCGTCGCCGATCATGGTCAGGGATCCCCTGAAGCCCTTGGCACGCATGGTCTCCGCAGCCCGCAGACCTGCCAACGAGGCGCCGACGACGACGATGCGGCCCTCGCGTTTGAGCTGCTCCAAGGCTCCGTCACCGGGCACCGGGCACCGCCTCGGCCGGCTCGTCCACGGCATCGACGAGGATGGCCTGCACGGGGCAGGCCGCGGCGGCCTGGGCCAGCTTCTCGCGCTGGGCCCCGTCGGCATCCGGGTCGTACAGCAGCGCCTCGTCCCCGTGCATGGTGAAGATCTCGGGAGCGAGGAACGCGCACTGCGCGTACCCCTGGCAGCGGTTCAGATCGACGGCGATGCGCACCACGGGATCGGCCCTCTCCGACGGCTCGGTCACAACCCCCTGGGCCCACTCTCACCGGCCGGGAGGGCCACAGCGACGGGGAGCGGACCGATCGAGTGAGCGGGTGCGGGTGAGGTGCGGGTGGGGGCGGGTGCGGGCCGCTCAGGACGAGGCGGCGGTCGGCGACGCGGCGGAACGTCGGCCCCACAGGGCGTTCAGGCTGAGAACGAGCACCCAGGCCGGGAAGACCAACTCCGACCAGGGCACGTTCGCTCCCACCACGAGCAGCGTCAGGCCCGCCAGATAGCCGAAGACGGTGAGTGGGCGCGGGATGATGCCGAGTCGGTGGCCGATGGTCGAGGTCGTCATGACGAACACCGCCGCCATCCGCATGGCGTAGGTGGTCAGCAGGCCGTACGCGATGTCGCGGCCGAAGGCGGAGCCCTGTCCGTCCTCGTCGAGCACGCTCGAGGCGGCCGCCGCGGCGCCGAAGAGCATGGCGACGAAGACCAGACCGCTGCCCAGGAACACCGTGGCGACGAACTTGTCCTCGCGCTGCCCCGCCTGCTCGCGCAGAGCGCCCATGAACCAGAGGAACGCGATCCCGGCGAAGGGGATCAGCTCCAGCGCCGTCCGCACGGCGCTCCGCTGCCCCGCGTCCACGGTCGCCTCTCCGCCGTCGACGCCGGTCGGCACGGCGAGGCGTACGAGGACGATCGCCGTGGCCGTCAGGATCGCGAACACCGTTCCCGCCACCCCGGCGGCCCACGGCGTCGCGAGGCGCCTGCGTTTCCGCTCCATGGTCTCCCGTTTCCTGGCTGTGGTTCCTTCGTCCAGACACCCGTGATCGCGGGACGCGCGCCACCGGGATCACCCGAGAGGAAGAGCGCGGTGCGCCATACAGGCCTGCCGGAGGTCGCGCGGCCCCGGCGCCGTCCCGTCAGCCCGGCTCGGCGGCGTACGGGGTGAGGATCAGGAGGGTGACGTCGTCCTGGATCTTGGGCGTGAAGCGGCTCAGGTCGGCCCAGATCTCGTCGGGCAGCTCGTCGAGGCCGACGCCGGTCATGCTGGTCAGGCGCTCGACGAACGGGTAGAAGGCGCCCGAGGCGTCCCGGGCCTCCAGGACTCCGTCCGACGCCAGGAGCAGCAGGTCCCCGGGCAGCAGCGACACCGTCCCGGCGGTTCCGGCCATGACATCGGCGAGGCCGAGTCCCAGGGGCGGTCCTGGGTCGAGTTCGAGGGTGCTCACGGCTCCGGCGCGCAGCAGGACCGGGGGCGGATGGCCGCAGGCCAGGACGCGGACCTCCCGCCCGTGCGGCGCGAAGTCCAGAAGGACGGCCGTGGCGAAGAGTTCCGCGTGCTCCGTCCGCGCCGAGTCGACCACGAGCCTGCGGTCGAGGCGCGCCGCCATCGACTCGGCGTCCACGTCGTCCAGCACGGCCTCGCGGAACGCTCCCAGGACGGCGGCGACCGTCGCGACGGCCGAGAGACCGTGCCCCTGTACGTCGCCGAGGACCGCACGCACCCCGTGGGGGCCGGGCCGGACGTCGAAGAAGTCGCCTCCCACCAGGGTGCCGCGCTCGGCGGCGCGGTACAGGCTCGCGCAGCGCAGGGGCCCGACCCGTCGCCGTACGTCCGGGACGATCGCCCGCTGGGCCGTCTCGGCGACGGTACGTTCCAGGTCGAGCTGCTCGTCCCGGCGCCCGCGGACGAACGAGACGAAGACGCTCAGGGCCGCGACGAAGCCGAGGGTGAAGAGGTCGGTGTTGCCGGGCTGGTTCAGATGGAAGAGGGGAATGGTCAGCAGCCCGATCGTCGCGGCGCCGAGGAAGGCCGTGGCCCATGGCCCGTAGGCCAGGACGGCGAGCGGGGGCACCGCGCCCAGCAGGAAGCCGATGTCCAGCGGAACGGAGTCGGTGAGGGAGGCCGCTCCGACCCCGACGAGCAGTACCACGGGCAGGACCCGCACCCAGCGGGGCGGAGGGGCCCCGCGCAGCCAGCTCCGCCAGTACGCCCCGGTCGCCGCCTTTCTTGGCTTCACCACACCACCAGGCTCCTATGCGGGGGTGCGCCGCGCACTCCACGCTCCCCGCCCCGCGCCGGTGCGGGCGTCGCCGACCCCGAGCAACGCCCGCAGCGCGCGCGTCAGCCCCGACCCGCGGGACGCAGTTCGCGTTCGAGGGCGGACAGGGCGAAGGCGTGGGCGGATGTGTGCTGCCAGCGGGACCGTCCGAACATCACGTCCTCGGAGATCCCGCTCAGCATGGCCACCGCCCTGATGATGAACTCGGGGAGGTCCACGTCAGCGAAGTGCCCGAGCTCCCGCCCCTCACGGAGAATGGCCTCCAGACGCGCGTCCCAGCCGTCCAGCAGCTCGGTCAGGATGCGCCGGCCCTCTTCGTCGTGCCGCTGGGTCATGACCTGCGCCCACAGCGCGTAGCGTTCGTCGCCCTGGTGGCGGGGCAGATAGAAGCGGACGAACAGGTCAAGCTTCTCGGCGGGGGACGCGGCCCGGTCGGCGGCCTCCTGGAACCGGGTCCAGAGTTCCGCCTGGCTCCATGCGAGGACCTCGAGCAGGAGCCGGTCCTTCTTGCCGAAGTGGTAAAGGATGTGGCCGGTGCTCATGCCGGCCCGCTCGGCGATGTCCGACATCCGCAGGGCCGCCGTGCCCTTCTCCGCGATGACGCCGATGGCGGCCCGCATCGCCCGTCCCCGCGCCTCGTCGCCGCTGGGCTGACGCTTCCTGTCGACCGCTACCCGCGCCGCGGACCGGGAGGCGGCACCGGCACCGGCCCCCGACGTCCTGTTCGCGCCTTCCGGCGGGAGGAGGCGGTCGGGCAGCCCGGGCCCGGTCTCAGACGTCGGCATGAGCTCACTTTCGGTTCCGGACGATCCCGGCCCCAAGTCTAGGTTCCGAAATCCTAGACTCCTAGTCTAGACTGAAAATCTAGTCAGAACGATGGAGAGGGTGCCGCCCGCCTGTGCGAGGCCGCTTCGACGGCCGGCGGCCCGCCTGTCCTACTCACCACCCGGGAGACACCCTCATGACGCGCGGATTCGATGTCGTGGAGACCTGTATCGCCGATCTGCGGGCTGCGCTGGAGAAGGGCGAGACGACCGCGGTCGAGCTGCTCGACGCCTACCTCGCGCGGATCGACGCGTACGACCGGCCCGGCACGGCCACCGCCCTCAACGCGATGGTCGTGATGAACCCGCAGGCCCGCGCCGAAGCGGAGGCCTCCGACGCCCGCCGTGCGCGCGGCGAGACACTGGGCCCGCTGGACGGCATCCCGTACACCGCCAAGGACAGCTACCTCGCGAAGGGGCTCACGGCCGCGTCAGGCTCCCCCGCCTTCGAGCACCTCGTCGCTCAGCGCGACGCCTTCGCCGTCGAGCGGCTGCGCGCCGGTGGCGCGGTCCTCATCGGTCTGACGAACATGCCGCCGATGGCGAACGGCGGCATGCAGCGGGGTGCGTACGGCCGAGCGGAGAGCCCGTACAGCGCCGACTGGCTCACCAGCGCCTACGGCTCCGGCTCCTCCAACGGCTCCGGCACGGCGACGGCGGCCTCCTTCGGCGCGTTCGGCCTCGGCGAGGAGACCTGGTCCTCCGGGCGCGCGCCCGCCTCGAACAACGCGCTGTGCGCGTACACCCCCAGCCGCGGCGTGATCTCGGTCCGGGGCAACTGGCCGCTCGTGCCGACCATGGACGTCGTCGTCCCGCACACCCGCACCATGGCCGACCTGCTCGAACTGCTGGACGTCATCGTCGCCGACGACCCGCTCACGCGCGGCGACCTGTGGCGCGCCCAGCCGTGGGTGGAGCTGCCCGCCGCGTCCCAGGTGCGCCCCGCCTCCTACCCCGCCCTCGCACCCGCCCACGCCGGGGCCGCTTCCGCCGCGCTCGCCGGCAAGCGCGTCGGCGTGCCCCGCATGTACATCAACGCCGACCCCGACGCCGGAACGAACCCCGACGGAGGCATCGGCGGCCAGACCGGGCAGCGCGTCGACACGCGCCCCTCGGTGATCGCGCTGTGGGAAGCCGCGCGCCGGGATCTCGAGGCCGCCGGCGCGGAGGTGGTCGAGGTCGACTTCCCCGTGGTGTCCCACTACGAGTCCGACCGCCCCGGAGCGCCCTCGCTGCTCACCCGCGGGCTCGTCGGCCGCGAGTACCTCACCTTCGAGATCGAGGACCTGTCGGCCTGGGCCTGGGACGACTTCCTGCGCGCCAACGGCGACCCGGCGCTCTCCACCCTGGCCGACGTCGACGGCGATCGCATCTGGCCCAAGCAGGAAGGCGAACTGCCCGACCGGTACGAGGGCTTCGACGACACGATCGGCGACTACCCGCGCTTCGTGCGCGAGCGCCCGTACGCCTCCCTCGCCGACATGCCGCTCCTGGAGGAGGGGCTGCGCGGGCTCGAGGAGACGCGCCGCGTCGACCTGGAGCAGTGGATGGACGGCCTCGGCCTGGACGCGGTGGTCTTCCCCGCGGTGGCCGACGTGGGCCCCGCGGACATGGACGTGAACGTGGCCTCGGCGGACCTCGGGTGGCGCAACGGCGTCTGGGTCGCCAACGGCAACCTGGTCCCCCGCCACCTCGGCATCCCGACCGTGACCGTGCCGATGGGCACCATGGCGGACACGGGCATGCCCGTCGGCCTGACCTTCGCGGGCCGCGCCTACGACGACAACGCCCTGCTGACCCTCGCCGCAGCCTTCGAGCAGACCGGCAGCCGCCGCACCGAACCGCCGCGCACGCCGCGCCTGTCGGCCGAGCGGCCCGCCGCCGCCTAGCCGGAGACGGTCTCGCCGGGTCCTCGCCGGGGCGGCGGCTCGACCCGGCGGGCCGCCGGTGCGGCTCTCCTCGTGTCCGCCGTGAAACAGGCTGTGCGGCGGGTCTTTACGCGCGCATGCGGCTGCACTAATTTTCGGCAAGATTCAGCAAGGGTTTTCAGCCTCTGGCGTCAGGGACGGCGCCATGGCTTCCCGCTGCCTGCCGTCAGGAGCCGCCATGTCCGCGTTCCAGCCTGCCCGCCTCCGCAGAGGGCGCCGCCGCGCGGTGCTGCGTACCGCGACGGTCGGCCTCGCGGCCGCGGCCGCCCTCGGCGGATTCATCGCCCCCGCGCCCCTCGTGACGCCCGCCGCGGCCGCCGCCGGCGGGCCGCTGGGTGCGCGCTACGACGCGACCGGCGCCAACCTCGAGTTCCGGATCCACTCCTCGCACGCCACCCGCATCCAGCTGTACCTCTACACGGCGGCCACCGGAGTCCACGAGGCCGCCGCGCTCACGCTCGCCAAGGATCCCGGCACGGGTGTCTGGTCCGTGACCGTGCCGGTCGCCACGATCCGCCAGCAGTACGGCATCACCGGCCCGGTCCACTACGGCTACCGCGCCTGGGGCCCGAACTGGCCGTACGACGCGGCGTGGACCAAGGGGTCCACGGCGGGCTTCGTCGCGGACGTGGACGGCGAGGGCAACCGGTTCAACCCGAACAAGCTGCTCACCGATCCGTACGCGCGGGAACTCAGCCACGACCCGCTCACCCCGGGCGGGCCCTCGAAGACCGTCTACGGCACCGGGCCCGCGTACCGAGCGGTCGACAACGGGACGCAGGCGCCCAAGGGAATCGTGCCGGCGGCCGACACGACGAGCACGGGAACCAAACCGACCCGGGCGCTGAAGGACGACATCGTCTACGAAGTGCATGTCAGGGGGCTGACCAAGAACGACCCGTCCGTGCCTGCGGCCTATCAGGGCACCTACAAGGGCGCGGGCCTCAAGGCCGCCGCCCTCGCGTCCCTCGGGGTGACCGCGGTGGAGTTCCTGCCCCTCCAGGAGGCCCAGAACGACACCAACGACGTCGACCCCACCGGTACCGCGGGCGACAACTACTGGGGCTACGAGACCCTCAACTTCTTCGCCCCCGACCGCCGTTACGCCGCCGACAAGAGCCCCGGCGGGCCGACCCGCGAGTTCAAGGAGATGGTGAGGGCCTACCACGACGCCGGGATCAAGGTCTTCACCGACGTCGTGTACAACCACGCCGCCGAGGGCGGGCCGTGGAACGCCGGCGACAAGAACACCTACAGCCTGTTCAACCTGCGCGGCCTGGACAACCCCACGTACTACTCGCTGACCGGCGACAGGCAGGCGTCCTGGGACAACACGGGCGTCAACGGCAACCTCAACACCTACAACCCCGTCACCAGGGACCTGATCACCGACTCGCTCGCCCACTGGAAGGACACCCTGGGCGTCGACGGCTTCCGCTTCGACCTGGCTCCCGTGCTCGGCAACACCTGCGAGCACGGCTGCTTCCAGTACAGCCGCACCGACCCGAACACCGCCCTGAACCGGATCACCGCCCTGATGCCTCCGCGGCCCTCGGGCGGCGGCTCCGGCACCGACTGGATCGCCGAGCCCTGGGCGCTGGGCAGCGGGACCTACCAGGTCGGCAACTTCCCCGCGGGTTGGTCGGAGTGGAACGACAAGTTCCGCGACACCGTGCGCCGCGATCAGAACGCCATGGGCAGCGAGAGCGTCACCCCCGGCGACCTCGCGACCCGCTTCGCCGGTTCCTCCGACCTGTACGCATCGAGCGGTCGGGCGCCCTGGAACTCGGTCAACTTCGTGGTCGCGCACGACGGGTTCACCCTCGCCGACCTGTACCGCTGCAACGCCAAGAACAACGGTCAGGCGTGGCCGTACGGACCTTCCGACGGCGGATCCGACCACAACCTGTCCTGGGACCAGTCGGGCGACGCCGCCGACCAGCGCAAGGCGGCCCGCAACGGCCTGGCCCTGCTGATGCTGTCCGCCGGAACCCCCATGATGACCGGCGGCGACGAGTACCTGCGCTCGGTCGACTGCAACAACAACCCCTACAACCTGGACTCGTCCGCCAACTGGCTCAGCACGTCCTGGACGTCGGACCAGTCCACGTTCCGTACCTACGCTCAGCGCCTGATCTCGTTCCGCAAGGCCCACCCCGCCCTTCGCCCGGCCGCCTTCTACAACGCCTCGGACGGCAACGGCAACGGCATGGGCCAGCTCGACTGGTTCACCCCCGCAGGCGTCGCACCCGACGGCGCCTACTGGAGCAGCGCCGACAACCACGCCCTCGCCTGGCGTTACGACGGCAGTGAGCTCGGCGACCCGAACAGCGCGGTGTACGTCGGCTACAACGGCTGGTCCGGAGCCGTCGACTTCACGCTCCCGTCCCCGGGCGCCGGCAAGAACTGGTACCGCGTCACCGACACCTCCACCTGGGCCGAGGGCGCGAGCCAGTTCGCCCAGCCGGGCAGCGAGGCCCTGATCGGCGGCGCCGGGACCGTGTACCGCCTGCACGGCCGCGCGGCCCTTCTGCTGATCGCCAAGTAGCCGCCCAGCCCCTCAGCACGACGCGCGTTTCACACTCCCCCTCACCTCAGGAGCCGCCGTCATGAGCACCCTGCTCCATCGACCCCCACCCCGCGGACACCGGAGAACGCGCCCCCTGGCCGTGCTCGGTCTCCTCGCCGCGCTGCTCGGCCTGTCGGCCGCTCTGCTGCCGGCCGTGACCGCGCACGCGGCGACGACCGCCACCGTGTACTACAAGCCGGCCGCGAGCTGGACCACCGTCAACATCCACTACGCCCCGACCGGCGGCGGCTGGACCACCGCCCCCGGTCTGCCCATGACGGCGGCCTGCGCGGGCTGGTACAAGAAGACGATCGACCTGGGCACGGCCACCGGCCTCGCCGTCGCCTTCAACAACGGCTCGGGCACCTGGGACAACAACGGCGGCGCCGACTACCGGCTCGGCAGCGGGACCTCGGCCGTCGGCAACGGCGCGGTGACCACCACAGACCCGTGCGCCGCCGCCGCGCCGACCTCCGCGACCGTCTACTACTACACGGCGACGCGGAACTGGTCGGCGTACTACCTGCACTGGGCACCCGCGGGCGGTAGCTGGACGACCGTCCCGGGCACGCGGATGGCCGCCGCCTGCACCGACTGGGTCAAGCTGACCGTCGACCTGGGCACGGCCACCGGCTGGCAGGCCGCCTTCACCAACGGCTCCGGCACCTGGGACAGCAACAACGGCGCCAACCACCAGCTCGGCACCGGCTCGATCACCGTCAAGGACGGTGTGATCGCCCACAGCGACCCGTGCGGCTCGACGCAGCCACCGCAGGGGAACGCGGCGACCGTCTGGTACTCCACCGCCACCGTCGGGTGGACGACCGTCAACCTGCACTGGGCGCCCAGCGGAGGCACCTGGACCAGCGCCCCGGGCACCGGCATGGAACCGGCCTGCGCCGGGTGGGTGAAGAAGACGGTCGACATCGGCACCGCCACGACCTGGCAGGCCACCTTCAACAACGGCAACGGCGTCTGGGACAACAACAACGGCGCCAACTACCCGCTCGGCACAGGAAACTCCACCGTCAAGGACAGGGTGGTGGCGGCGAGCGCCACCGATCCGTGCGCGGCCGTGGAGCCGGACATCACGGCGCCCACCGTGCCCACGGGCCTGGCCGCGAGCGTCACCGACACCTCCGTGGTGCTCAGCTGGAACGCGTCCACCGACGACGGGGGCGTCACCGGCTACCAGGTCACCCGCACCGGTGGCGGTCAGGGCACATCGGTGGTGAACACCGCCTCCACCGTGCTGTCCGTGAGCGGCCTGGCGGCGCACACCTCGTACTGCTGGACCGTGAAGGCCCTGGACGCGGCCGGCAACCTCTCCGCCGCGAGCGCGCAGACGTGCGCCACCACCGGCGACGCCCCGCCGCCCGCCGCCCCCGGCACCCCGCTCGGTGGCGATCCGCGCAAGGACCCGATCTACTTCGTCCTCACCGCCCGCTTCAACGACGGCGACAGCTCCAACAACCGCGGCGGCAGCCAGCACACGAAGTCCGGCAACGCGGCGAACGACGACCCCATGTTCCGCGGCGACTTCAAGGGGCTCGTGCAGAAGCTCGACTACATCAAGGGCCTCGGCTTCTCCGCCGTGTGGATCACCCCGGTCGTCCTCAACCGCTCGGACTACGACTACCACGGCTACCACGGCTACGACTTCTACAAGGTCGATCCGCGACTGGAGTCCGCCGGCGCGAGCTATCAGGACCTCATCAACGCCGCCCACGCCAAGGGCATGAAGATCTACCAGGACGTGGTCTACAACCACTCGTCCCGCTGGGGCGCCAAGGGCCTGTTCACGCCGAAGGTGTACGGCGTCCGGGACGCCCAGTGGAGCTGGTACTACGACCAGCCGAACAGCGGCTTCGAGTACGACGGGCTGACCGTCGAGCCCGTCTCGGGCAAGTCCTACTACAACGGCGACCTGTGGTCGACGGCCGAGCCCAGCGGCAACACGTGTCTGAACTGGGGTGTGCCGACCGGCGCCAAGAGCCCCGAGGGCTACACGATCTACAACTGCCAGTGGCCCAGCCCCACGTCGAAGATGTTCCCGTCGGCGTACTACCACCAGTGCTGGCTCGGCAACTGGGAGGGCGAGGACTCGCGTTCCTGCTGGCTGCACGACGACCTGGCGGACTTCGACACCGAGAGCACGCCGGTGCAGAACCATCTGATCGGCGCCTACAACAAGTACATCGACATGGGCGTCGACGGCTTCCGCGTCGACACCGCCGTCCACATCCCGCGCACCACCTTCAACCGCCGCTTCCTGCCCGCCATCCAGGACCGGGTCACGAGCAGGTTCGGCGCCCAGAAGGCGAAGGACTTCTTCGTCTTCGGTGAAGTCGGGGCCTTCGTCAACGACAAGTGGAACCGCGGCTCGGTCAACCACTCCGCGCAGTTCTTCACCTGGAAGGAGCGGAAGGAGTACGCCGCGGACGACGCCAGGGCGGCGCTGGAGATGTACGACTACGAGCAGCAGCAGGGCACCGGCAACCAGCCCACCTCGAACAACGCCTTCCTCGCCGGCAACAGCTACCACACCCCGGACCGCAGCCGGTTCAGTGGCATGAACATCATCGACATGCGGATGCACATGAACTTCGGCTACGCGTCGAACGCCTTCGAGAACGGCAAGGACTCCGACGACAGCGTCAACGACGCCACCTACAACGTCGTCTACGTCGACAGCCACGACTACGGACCCAACAAGTCCAAGGAGCGCTACACGGGCGGTACCGACGCCTGGGCCGAGAACATGTCCCTGATGTGGACCTTCCGCGGCATCCCCACCCTCTACTACGGATCGGAGATCGAGTTCCAGGCCGGCAAGGAGATCGACTGCGGGCCGACCTGTCCGCTGGCCTCCACGGGGCGCGCGTACTACGGCGACAGGATCGCGGGGAACGTGACGGCCGGCGACTTCTCGCAGGTCACCAGCGCGACCGGCGCCGTAGCCACGACCCTCCAGCAGCCGCTCGTCAAGCACCTGCAGCGACTCAACCAGATCCGCCGGGCCGTCCCCGCCCTCCAGATGGGCCAGTACTCCACCGAAGGCGTCAACGGCGGCATGGCCTTCAAGCGCCGCTACACCGACACGGCCACGGGTGTCGACAGCTACGCCCTGGTCTCCGTCGGCAACGGCGCGACCTTCAGCGGGATCCTCAACGGCACCTACAAGGAGGCCGTCACCGGCCAGACCGTCACCGTCACCAACGGCACCCTCACCGCCCCCGCCTCCGGCAAGGGCAACCTGCGGGTCTACGTGCTCGACCTCGCCGGGGCCAACGCGGCTCCCGGCAAGATCGGCGTGGACGGTCCGTATCTGAAGTAGCGCCCGGCACTACTCGGTGATGCCGCCCGGAGACCTCCGGGCGGCATGGGAGCCGACAGCAGGCCCGGGTCAGTCGCAGCAGTCGCAGCAGCACTTGCAGGGGTTGCAGCAGCCCCCGCCGCAACCGTCGCCCGAGCCGCCGCCCGACCCGCCGGAGCCGCCAGAGCCGCCGGAGCCGCCGTGCGAGTGGCCGCCTCCGCCCGAACTCCCGCCGGAGCCACCCGAGTTGCCGCCACCCCCGCCGAACCAGCCGTCGCCCCCGGAACCGTCCCGGTTCGAGCCGCCACCAGAGTTGCCGCCGCCGGACTGATCGGGCTCCCACTCACCCGCGTCGTCGTCGTCGCAGCGGCAGCAGTTGTAGCAGAGCCTGCAGTCGCGGCAGATCCGGCGCACTTCGCGACACCGCGGGCACTGCCCCTCCGGCGACCGGCCGGACGCCGACTGCGCACCGCCGGGAGCCGTGCCTCCCAGCGCACCGATCCCGCACGCCGCGCCCGTGCCGGTCTCCGCGGCCGCCTCCGTCTCCGTACGACGGCCGAGCCAGGGCAGCATGCGCAGGCCGCGCGTCTGGGGGCGGTGCCGGTGGTGGCGATGCCGAGGGTCGAAGACCCGGTCCACGGCACGCTCCAGCTCGCCGCCCAGAAGGACTTGTACGAGCCGTCCGTCGACGAACACCGCGTCCGACAGGGCGAGTCGGATGCCGTGCACGGCGTCGTCGCAGAGCCTGCGCACCTCGGCCCGGTCCGCGCCGGTCACGGCGATCGGGTTCCATGCGCCCGACGCCTCGTCCGCGTCCAGGTCCTCCACCGCGTCCAGCAGATGGGCCAGCCGGCCGAAGAGTCGACCGGCCTCCGCCAGCGGCTCGGCGTTGCCCGGACGGTCCGTGAGCACCGCGGTGTACGCGAAGGCGGCGGCGGTCGCCGTCTCCGTGGGCTCGGTGACCGTCAGCAGCGAGCCACCGAGGCCGGTCGACCGCTCGATCTCCGTCTGACGCTCGACCGCCCGGAGCAGCACGGCGGTGTCGAAGCCGAGCCGCTCACCGCCCGCGGCACCCGCGCGGTCCCAGCCGCGGGCGATCCGGCGTGCCGCGAGGGCCACCGGACGGCGCCCCAACAGCCCGTCGCCGTCCGCCACATGGTCACGTATCTTCGCGGCGGCCAGCACCAGCGACACGGTGGCTGCCAGCCGCGCACCCTCGCCCTGTGCCACGTCCGCCGACCGCATCCCGCGCAGCGGGCACGGTCCCGCCCCGCGCCGCCAGTCGCCGGTCCGCTCCGACTGGGCCTCGGTCAGGACCGAGACGATGAGACCGTCGTAGTTGGTGGCCACCCGCGCGAACTGCCCGTACTCCCCGCGCAGCGTCAGGCACAGCCCGCACAGATGGGCCATCCACTCGGTACGCAAGCCCTCGCCCAGACGATGACGGCATGGCCTGATGATTCCGAACACCGAAGCTCTCCCCCGTAGAAACACGCGCCGTCACGGCGCGGTCGTCATCCTACGGGTCGCTCCGTCCGTCAGGACTTGCGGACGTGGAGGGCGTGGGCCCCCAGTGCGAGCGGGGTGTGGCCGACGAGTTCGAGGCCGTGGCCTTCGAGCAGTCGGGCGTAGTGCTCGGCCGTTCGTTCACGGCCTCCGGTGTTGCACATCATGTGGAGGTCCCACGCGGTGGCGAGTGAGGGGACGGCCGCCGCGGCCGGCAGGAGGCGCTCGACGACGAGGAGGTCGGCGTGCGGGGGCATGGCGTCGGCGCAGTGCCGCAGGATGCTCCGGCAGCGGTCGTCGTCCCAGTCGTGCAGGACCCGGGAGAGGAGGTAGACGTCACCGTCGGGCGGAACGTCCGCGAAGTCACCCGCCCGGTATGCGCACCGTTCGCCCGCGTCGGTGGCCGCGAGGTGGGTGCGGGCGGCGGCGACGACCTGGGGGCGTTCGAGGAGGATGCCGTTCAGGGTGGGGTGGGCGGTCAGGATGCGGCCGAGGAGCTCGCCGGTGCCACCGGCGATGTCGACCACGGTGCGGGGGCGGCCCGGGGCGGTGGCTGCGGAGGTCAGGACCGGGTGCGCGAGGAGTGCGTCGAACATGGCGGCGCTCGACACCATCGACTGGTCGAACAGGGTGGCCAGCTCGGGGTCGTCGGCGAAGTGGTCGAAGTGGTTCCGGCCGTAGAGGTGGTCGAAGCCGGGTTCGCCGGTGCGTACGGTGTGGGTCAGCTGGGCGAAGGACTGGTAGAAGGGGCCGCCGTACATCAGCGCCAGGGGCCGCATCGAGCCCGGGACTTCGGTGTGCAGGAGCGCGCCGACCTCGGTGAGCCGGAAGCCGTCGGTGTCTTCGGAGACCACGCCGAGCATCGCCAGGTACCTGAGCAGGGTCGTCAGGCTCTGCGGGTCGGCGCCGACGGCCCGGGCCAGCTCGGAGCAGTCGACCCCGGTGCGGAGGTTCAGTGCCTCCGGCAGCCGCAGCCGCGCGCAGGCCGCCAGGGCCTGGGTGGTCCACGCGCCGGTCAGCAGCCACAGGAGCCGCTCCGCCGGGTGCGGTGCGTCCGCCTGTCGGAGGTGTTCGGTCAGGACGTCCCGGTGGTCTCCGCTCGCGTAGAGCTCCACGCGCCGGTACGGCGTCTTCGTCTCGGCGGGGACGGTGAAGTAGAACACGGTGCCGTCCTCGTGCGGGTTGTAGCCGCCTCCGTCGGCGGTCGCGCCGTGCCGGGCGAAGCCGGCCAACAGGCCTCGCAGCACCAGCGGGTCGGGCCGCGCCACGTCGAAGGCGAGGTGCGCCTCGTGGTCGAGGCGGCGTTCCTCGGCGGCGATCCCGGCCAGCCCGGAGCCCGGTGGCACCGTCAGCGCGAACACCTCGACCGCCCGTCGCTCGCCGCTGGGGCCTCGTACCAGGGGACGGAGAATCCTTACGTCAAGATCCTCTGGAGTGCGGCGGTGCCGTGCGGCGAGACGTTCGCGCACGACGACACTGGGTTGGGCCTGGGCGTCGACGGAGAGCCCGCACGCCGTGAGGTCGGCCCGCAGGGTCTGCTCGTCGGGCGGGAACACGAGCACGGCGGCGTGGGCGAAGCGGCACTGGTCCGTCAGCGCCCGGAGTTCGGGGCCGTCGAGGCCGGGCAGCACACGGGAGAGCAGGACGGACGTGTCCTGCTCCCGGACGAATCCAGCCGTCGTGCGCAGGCGCTCCGCGTCGTCGCCTGTGTTCGTCAGGGGGGTGGGCGCGGGCATGGTGGGCATGGTGAAGCGTTGTTCGGAGCGCATTCCCTGTCCATGGGTGAAGGAGGAAGCCCCGGGACTCCGGGCACCGGAGCGTGGCGTGCGCAGGCACGGTCGGCCCAGCGCCCGGCCCGGAACGGGGACGAGAAGAAGAGAAGTAGGGGGAGGAGAGGGTCGGGGTCAGATGCCGACGTAGTTCTCTGCGAACCAGTCCTGTTGGGCGCGTGAGGTGCGCAGCGAGGCGATCCGGGAGTGGCGCAGACGCTCCTGGAAGAGGGAGTCGCCCTCCGGACCCGGCTCTCCGTGCAGGAGGCGGATCATCCAGTGCGAGAACTCCTGCGCCCGCCAGATGTGGGCGAGGCACCGCTCCGAGTAGGAGGCGAGCGGCTCGGGGTCGTCGTGAAAGAGGGCGGCGGTCAGGGCCTGAGCCAGGGTCTCCGCCTCGAGCACCGCCAGGTTGGCGCCCTTCGCGGCGGACGGGCTGATGAGGGCGGCGGCATCGCCCACGAGGAACAGGGAGCCGTGGCGCAGCGGTTCGAGCACGTCGGACTCGAGGTCGACGACGGCGCGCTGCACGATCGGGCCGCGCAGCAAGGGTCCGTACTCGCTCGCGCGCATGCGCAGATCCAGCTCGTCCCAGACGCGGTCCTCGCTCCAGGTGTCGGCCTGTGTCCCCCGTTCGCACTGCAGGTAGTAGCGGGTGATCTCGGCGGAGCGGGCCATGTGCCCGGCGAACCCGTGCGGGTGGGTGGCGTAGCCCACGGCGTCCAGACTCGGCGGGGCCTCGGCGAGCAGGCCGAGCCAGGACACAGCGTGGTCGCGGTGGTGGCGGACCACGCCGGGCGGGAGCGAACGCCGCCCTGCTCCGTGGCGGCCGTCGCAGGCGGCGACGTAGCGCGCCCGCCACCGTACGGGACGTCCGTCGCCCTCCCGTACGGTCACGGTGGGCGTGGGGCCGTCCGCGTCGGAGACGGCGACGGCCTCGGTGTCGAAGTGGATCCGGCCGCCGGCGTCGACGTACTGCGCGAGCAGGTCGGTGACCAGCTCGTGCTGCGGATACACGGTGTGCGGTTCGCCCCGGCCGAGCAGCCGGTAGTCGAGGCGGAAGCGGCCGTGCTCGGTGCGGAACTCACAGATGCCGTGTTCCTGGCCGCGTCGGCGCAGTCCCTCGTCCAGACCGTTGCGTTCCAGGATCCGCACGGTGTTCGCGGCGAGGAAGCCGGCGCGTGCCCGGTTCTGGATGTGGTCGCGAGCGGCCCGTTCGACCACGACACAGTCGATTCCGCTGCGGAGTAAGAGGTTGCCCAGCACCAGGCCTGCCGGGCCGGCCCCGAGGATGACCACATCGGCCGAGTGCTGGACGACCCGGGCGTACTGACTCTCTGTCACAACGGTGGATCATAGGCACTGAGGGAGACGTGAATGATCAATCGTCACCCGAATGCAGCACATCCCGGGAAAAGGATTCTGCCGTCCCCCACCGCCGCCGGCGCGGGGCGGTCCCCTGCCGGCGCGGGGGCGGTCATTCGTCCGCGGCGCCCTCCGCCTCGACCTCCCAGCGCAGCAGGTCGCCCGGCTGGCACGCCAGCACGTCGCAGAGGGCGGCGAGCGTCGCGAAACGTACCGCCTTGGCGCGGCCGTTCTTGAGCACCGCCAGGTTGGCGGGGGTGATCCCCACGCGGTCCGCGAGTTCGCCCACGGACATCTTCCGCCGGGCCAGCATCACATCGATGTCGACGACGATGGGCATCAGATGACCTCGTCCAACTCGGCCTGCATCCGCGCGGCTTCGACGTCCCGTGCGACCGCCTGGCCGAGCAGTGTCCGCAGCACGAACACGATGAGCGCGACCCCGAGGATGGCCAGGCCGATGCCGCCCATGATGACGGTGACGCCCGGGTCGTCCCGCTGGCCCGGCGCGTTGATCGCGGTGACCACGAACCACAGGAGGGCGGCCGCCACGATCGCGCCGATCACGGCGTCCACGTACCGGAAGGCCGCGTGGGAGAACACGGTCCCGCGTCGCGCCATCGTCACCAGCCGCCACACGCTGACCAGCGTGACCTGGGCCGAGACCATCCCCAGGACCACGATCACGCGCAACGGTGTCAGCGGCAGCGAACCGTCCTCCGGGTCGTTCCCACTGACCAACACCCACAGCATCAAGGCCTGCACGCACACGGTGCCGGCCAGCACCAGCGCGAGCACGGCGCGCAGCGCCCGTACCGCCAGATCTCCCATGACCCACCCTTCCATCGAGCTACGATGGAAATCTATCGAAAATCGATAGCCTCAGCAAGGCGGGGTGATCAAAGGCTGGGACCGGGGAGTGAGGGGATGAAGGCGGGCGGCCGGCGCGAGATCATCGTTCCCCCGCGCCTCGGCTACGGCGATCAGCCCCCCTCGCCGTTGATCCCGGCGGGTTCCACGCTCGTCTTCGTCGTGGACCCGCTCTCCGTGGTCCGAGAGCGACCCGCGTCAGTGAGATGCGGGGGCGGCCTTGCTCGTCGCGGTGGTGCCGTCCTCGTCCTCGGCGTCCGGCGCGACCGGCTGGTCCGGCGTGGGCGGGGTGCGGACCAGGAGCGCGACCAGCACCGTCAGCCCACCGAGGGCGGCACCCACCCCGAATCCCCACTGGATGCCGGTGGCCAGGGCGTCGGTGGCGCCGGCGCCTTCGGCCGCCGCCGCGGCAGCGCGTCCCGACATGACGCTGATGACCAGGGCGGTGCCGGCGGCGGCCGCGACCTGCTGGAGCGAGCCCAGGATGGCGGAGCCGTGGGGGTAGAGGTGCGGCGGCAGCACGGACAGACCGGAGGTGAAGACGGGGGTGAAGACGAAGGCCATTCCCGCGCTCAGGGCCACGTGCAGGACGAGCACCAGCCACGGCGAGGTCTGTTCTCCCGTGAGGGCGAAGAGACCGAGGCACAGCGCGGTGAGGACGGCTCCGGGGACGACGAGACGCGGCGCGCCGAGCCGGTCGTAGAGCTTTCCGACCTGCGGCCCGAGGAGACCCATGGTCAGGCCTCCCGGGATGAGGAGCAGCCCGGTCTGCAGTGAGGTCAGGCCGAGCACCTCCTGCAGATAGATCGGCATCAGGATGAACGCACCCATCAGCGCCATGAAGGACAGACACATCAGGGCGAGCGCCACCGAGAAGTGACGGAACGTCAGGGTGCGCAGGTCGAGCAGCGGAGTGGACGAGCGCTGCAGCGCCAGCTGCCGCCAGGCGAACAGGCCCACCAGCACGGCGCCCGCCGCGGCCGTGGCCTCCGGGGGCACGAAGGACCCGGCTCCCTGCTCGGCACCGAGGCCGCTGAGGCCGTAGACCAGCGCGCCGAAGCCCGCGGCCGCCAGGGGGACGGACAGCCAGTCGATCGGGCCGGCCTGCGGCTCACCGATGTTGACCAGCTTCCGCCGGCCGAAGAAGGCCATGGCGCCGGCGATGGGCAGGACGGCCAGGAACAGCAGACGCCAGGTCCCCAGTTCCAGCAGCACACCGGAGACCGCGGGGCCGAGGGCGGGTGCGACGGAGATGACCAGGGTGAGGTTGCCCATCACACGCCCGCGGTCCTGCGGAGGCACGAGGGTCATCAGGGTCGTCATGAGCAGCGGCATCATGACGGCGGTGCCACTGGCCTGGATGACGCGGGCGGCCAGCAGCACGGGGAAGGCGGGCGCGGCGGCGGCCAGGACCGTGCCGGCGAGGAACAGCGCCATGGCCAGGCCGTAGGCGGTCCGGGTCGTCACCCGCTGCAGGAACCATCCGGTCACCGGGATGACGACGGCCATGGTGAGCATGAACGCCGTGGACAGCCACCCCGCGGCTGCCGCGGTGACCTCGAACTCGCGCATGAGCCGCGGAATCGCGTTGACCATGATCGTCTCGTTGAGGAGGACGACGAACGTGGACAGCACGAGGATCCGCAGCACGGCGGTCACGCGTTCGGGCGCGTGGGCGGGTGTTGCGTGTGGTGCGAGCATGGCGCCTTCCGTCGGGTGAGTGTCCTCCGCGCAGGGCGGGTCACACAGGAAGACCACGGCGCCGGGAAGAACTCATCGGTGGTGTTCGATCCTGCCGGTGCCACCCCCCTGTGCTCAAACCATTTTCCGAGGGCGTCCCCCACGCGGACCCCGGGCGTCGAGGCTCCGCCGGGGAGGCCCCGGAGCCTCGGCGCGGGGACCACGGCTGTGGTGTCAGTCCCCTCACGTATCGTTCCCGGCACCGCACACCGACTGTGAGGAACAACAGAATTGACTGGCCTGTCCGCCTTCCCGCTGCCCTTCCGATCCACCCGTTCGCTCTCGTTCGCCACGCCCCGTACGCTGCGGGAACTCGAGATGACGCGGTGCAGCGCGCACGTGCGGGAGAAGCCGCGCTGGTTCGACAAGATGAACGACGCCGACGTCGCCGCCCGGTGGACGCGGGAGGCGCTCGGTCAGGGCCTCACCGAAGCCCAGGTCCGCTACGTACTGGCCGAACTCCGGCATTACGCGGCCCTGAGGGACGAAACGACCGGCATCGAGGTGTCCGGCGTGGACGGCGTGTGGCAGTCGGACACGTTGGTCGACGACGGGCTCAGGTCCCGGCTGCGCTCGGCGGTCGAGGTCCTGGAACAGGTGCCCGAGGCGGAGCGGGACTGGCATCCCGGATCCGACGGCCAGGTCCTGGACCTGGTTCATCCCTCGCTGTTCTGTCTGACGAGAGAGGCGAGCGGCGGTCCCGAGCAGGCGTGGAACAACCCGACGGACCGCTACGCGAAGTACGAGTTCTCGGAGAAGTTCCAGTGGCTCCCCACGGACGTCGACATCAGTGAGGACGGCGATGTCACCTTCCTCTCGTACGTCAACAACGTCCACCCGGAGACTCACGGCGAACTGGCGGCGGTCCTCCCTGACGTGTTCGCGCGCCTGCGCCCGCTCCTGGAGAACGTGCTCACCGATCTCCGCCACCCCCGGCCCCTGCGGATCGAGGCCGATCCCTACGGGTGGTACGAGGAGAAGCCGGTGTATCCCTCCAGGTCCTCCTACAGCGACGCCGAGGCCCACGCGCAGGCCCGTCGCGCCTACGACCAGGCCTATGACGCCTGGTGGGAGAACCGTCGCCCGGTCGTCCCGGACGCTCCGGACTTCACCCCGCCCCCGTCGCCCGACGCATCCGCACGCGTCGATCTGCGCGGCCGCCGTCTCCAGGTCATCGTCAAGCTCGCCACGATCCATCTGACCCCGGAGAAGCCCGAGTACCAGGGCGGTTCCTGGCACGTCGAGGGGATGCTGAACGAGCGGATCGTCTCGACCGGCATCTACTACTGGGACAGCGAGAACATCACCGAGAGCCGGCTGAGCTTCCGGGCGGCACTGGACGACCCGGACTACGAGCAGAACGACGACGACGGTCTGCGTGAGGTCTACGGCCTGGAGGACGAGGACGCGCTGAACCAGGAGCTGGGATCGACGGCGACGCCGGCGGGCCGCTGTGTGGCGTTCCCGAACGTCCTGCAGCACCGCGTCGGCTCCTTCCGCCTCGCGGACACCACCCGCCCGGGACATCGCAAGATTCTCGCGTTCTTCCTGGTCGACCCGTCGGAGAAGATCGTCTCCACCTCCGACGTACCCCCGCAGCAGCCGTGGTCCGACACCTCGACCATGACGCTCGCGCAGGCGAAGGACTTCCGCGAACAGCTCATGCAGGAACGCAAGTTCTTCGTCGACGAACACAACGAGCAGCTCTACGAACGGGAGTTCTCCCTCTGCGAGCACTGAGCCCGCGCGGCCCCGGGATGCCTCCGCCGATCCGCCGACACGGTCCGTGCTCGGCGGAGGCCTCCGGGCCGCGCTCGGTGCGCACAGTGAGATGCGCCACAGTGCGTGCGCGCACGCCCCGGGAGGTGATGTACGCCCTTTCGTACCCGGTGCCCGTTCTGGTAGACGTGTCGGATCCTGTTCGATTTCGATGTGCACCGAACGCGCGTCGAAAGCACGATCGAGAGCTTCCCATGAACCAGGCCTCCGACCCGGACCACATCACCTTCACCATCGACCTCACCCTCGAGGAGGCCCGTCGGCGGGCCGAGGTCGTGGCGGCCCTGGGCGCCGACTGGGACCCGGTGGCCGTCCTGCGGGAGGAGCAGGCCGCGTACGACCTGCTCTACTCGGGCCTGGACGAGGAGCAGCTGCGGATCCACTCCATGCTGGTGGCGGCGGGTGTGCTGCCGGGACGGGAGCCGGGCGATGCGGCTTCCCATTGATCCCCACGCCGACCGGGCCCGCCGCGCCTGGGTCGCCTGCCCCGGCTGCGACGACGCCCAGGGGTGCGGGCCCTGCGAGGAGCGCCGCAACTGCTCGGAGCACTGGCGCTACCTGATCGCCAACAAGGGGCCCAAGGTCCATCTGCAGTGCCCGAACTGCACCCACACATGGACCCTCGACACCGCCCGCGACCGCCGTCGCGGCGCGCGGGGCTGACCCTCGGCGGACTCAGCAGATCCGCGGCAGCTGCTCACCGAGCGGCATGTCCACCACGCGCGTCCCACCGAGGCCGGTGCGCGCGACGACCATGCCCGGATGCGCCTCGACGGCCTCCCCGATCACGGCCGCCCCCTCGCCCAGCGGATGCGCGCGCATGGCGGCGAGCACCTCCTCGGCCCGTGCGCGCGGGACGAAGGCCACCAGCTTGCCCTCGTTCGCCACGTACATCGGGTCGAGACCGAGGATCGCGCAGGCACTGGCCACCGGGGCGGGGACGGGCACGGCCCGCTCCTGGACGACGATGCCGGTGCCCGACGCCGCAGCGATCTCGTTGAGCGAGGCCGCGAGGCCCCCTCGGGTGGGGTCGCGCAGCACGTGCAGGTCGGGGGTGACCGCGAGCATCGCCTCGACCAGGCCGCCGAGCGGCGCGCAGTCGCTCTCGATCTCGACGCCGAACTCGAGGCCCTCGCGCACGCTCATGATCGCCACGCCGTGGACGCCGACGGGTCCGCTGACGATCACCACGTCGCCGGGTACGACGCGCTGGGGCCGCAGGTCGACGCCGGGCGGGATCAGACCGATGCCGGAGGTGTTGATGTAGACGCCGTCGCCGTGGCCGGCCTCCACCACCTTGGTGTCGCCGGTGGCCACCTGGACGCCGGCCGCGCGGGCCGCCGCGCCGAGCGCGTTCGCCACCCGCGTCACGACGTCGGTCTCCACCCCTTCCTCCAGGATGAAGCCGCAGGAGAGGTAGGCGGCGCGCGCGCCGCTCATGGCGAGGTCGTTCACGGTGCCGTTGACGGCCAGGTCGCCGATGCTGCCCCCGGGGAAGAACAGGGGGCGTACGACGAAGGAGTCGGTGGAGAACGCCAGCCGGGCGCCGCCGAGTTCGACGGTGGCGGCGTCGGTGGTGACCGAGAGCGCGGGGCCGCCGAACGCGGGGGCGAAGATGTGCTCGACCAGTTCGGCGGAGAGGGCGCCGCCTCCGCCGTGGCCCATCACGACACGCGGCTGGTCGCGCAGCGGGGCCGGGCAGGTCCAGGCGAGCATGTCGGGCGCCTGGGCGCCGGGGGTGTCACGGATGAGTTCAGACAACGGAACTGCCTTCCAGAGCCGCGGAGTCGCCCGTCGGGGCGTTCGGGGTCGTCGGAGTCGTCGGAGTCGTCGGAGTCGTCGGGGACGGCGTGCCCAGGTCGAGCCGTCGGTAGAGGTAGTACGCGGCGCACGCGCCCTCGCTGGAGACCATCGTGGCGCCGAGCGGGGTGCGGGGCGTGCACAGCGTGCCGAAGGCCTCGCACTCGTGCGGCTTCAGCAGCCCTTGGAGCACCTCGCCGCTGCGGCACTCGGCCGGCTCGCGGGTGTCGATGCCCTCGACGGAGAACCGGTGCTCGGCGTCGTGTTCGCGGTACCGCTCCGAGAGCCGCCAACCGCTGTCCGGGATGACGCCGATCCCGCGCCACGCGCGGTCGGTGACCTCGAAGACGTCGTCCAGCATCGCCCGGGCGGCGGGGTTGCCCTCCGGCAGGACCGCGCGCGGATAGGCGTTCTCGACGGTGTGCTCTCCGCGCTCCAGTTGGAGCACGGTCCGCCGGACGCCCTCGAGGATGTCCAGCGGTTCGAACCCGGTGACGACGATCGGTACCCGGTGGCGCGCGGCGAGCTCGGGATACTCGGCCGTACCCATCACGCTGCACACGTGCCCCGCGGCGAGGAAGCCCTGGACACGGCAGTCGGGGGAGCGCATGATCGCCTCGATCGCCGGGGGGACCCGGACGTGCGAGACGAGCAGGCTGAAGTTGCGGATGCCGAGCTTGCGCGCCTGGTGGACCGTCATCGCGTTGGGCGGCGCGGTGGTCTCGAACCCGATGCCGAAGAACACCACTTCGCGGTCCGGGTTCTGTTCGGCGATCCGCAACGCGTCGAGCGGCGAGTAGACGACCCTGACGTCACCGCCCTCGCCGCGGACCTGGAACAGGTCGCGGCCCGTACCGGGGACCCGGAGCATGTCGCCGAACGAGCAGAAGGTCACGCCGGGGCGGGAGGCGATCTCCAGCGCCTTGTCGATCACCTCCAGCGGCGTCACGCACACGGGACAGCCCGGTCCGTGGATCAACTCGACCTCGGGCGGCAGCAGTTGGTCGATCCCGTGCCGGATGATGGTGTGGGTCTGGCCGCCGCAGACCTCCATCAGCGCCCAGGGCCGGGTCACCGTCGCCCGGATCTCGTCGAGGAGCCGCCGCGCCAGCTCGGGGTCCTGGAACTCGTCGATGTACTTCACGGCCGCACCTCTCCGGCCACGCCCTCGCGCGCCGGCCGCTCGTTCCCGTTCGCCTCGGCGGCCGACTCCCACGGGTCGCCGAACTCCTCCTGGAGCATGCCGAGGGTCTCGAACAGCTCCAGCGTCTTCCTGGCCGACTCCTCGTCCAGTCGCTGCAGGGCGAACCCGACATGGACGATGGCGTACTCGCCGGGCTTCAGGTCCGGCAGGTACTCCAGGCACACCTCCTTGACCACCCCGCCGAAGTCGACCGTGGCCATCCGGGTGCCGTCCCGGTCCTCGACGTCCAGCACTTTTCCGGGTACCGCCAAGCACATGGGTGTCTCCTCACTCTCGCTCTCGTCGTGGCGTGCCGGGGGCCGCCGCCCCGTCCGTGACCCGGGCGGCCACGAGGAGCTGACCGAGCGCCAGACCGCCGTCGTTCGGGGGGATCAGGCGATGGCGCAGCACGGTGAAGCCGTCCTCCCGCAGCCCTTCGGCGCAGGCCGAGGAGAGCACGGTGTTGGCGAACACTCCCCCGGTGAGCGCCACGGTCGCGAGACCCGTCTCGGCGCGGGCCGCGGCGCAGGCCGCGCGGACCAGGCGTGCCACGGCGTGGTGGAACCGCGCCGCGACGACCGCCACGGGGGTCCCGTCGAGGACGTCGGCGGCCACCGCGGCAAGCAGGGGCGCGGGGTCGGCGGTGAGCGGGGCACCGGACCGGGGCGGGCTGAGCCGGAAGGCGTAGCGCCCGTCCTCGGCCTCGGCGGGTGCGCGCAGGGCCGCCGCCTCCAGCTCGATCGCGGCCTGCGCCTCGTATCCCGCGTGGTGGCAGATCCCGGCGAGGGAGGAGACGGCGTCGAAGAGGCGGCCCATGCTGGACGTGGGTACGCAGTTCAGCTCGCGCGCCAACTGCCGTTCCAGTAAAGCCCGTTCCTCGGGAGGGCAGGCCCGGCTGCAGGGCAGGGCGGGGTCGGCGGTGAGACCCGCCGCCCGTAGGTGGGCCAGCGCCATCCGGTAGGGGCGGCGTACCGCCGCGTCGCCGCCCGGCAGGGACACGTAGGACAGGTGGGCGAACCGCTGGAAACCGGCGTAGTCCGCGAGCAGGAACTCCCCGCCCCACACGGCGCCGTCGAGGCCGTAGCCGGTGCCGTCGAAGGCGACGCCGATGACGGGAGCCGCGCCGTCGAGGCCGTGCTCGGCCATGGCCGACGCGACGTGCGCGTGATGGTGCTGCACCGGGACGACGGGGCGCCCGGCGGATCGGTCTTCGGCCCAGCGGGCGGACCGGTAGGCGGGGTGGCGGTCGGCGGCGAGCAGGGCGGGCCGGACGCCCGTGACGGACTCCAGCTGCCGCTCGGCGGAGGTGAGGGCGAGCTGGGTGGCGAGGTCGTCCATGTCGCCGATGTGGGCGGAGAGCCACGCCTGCCGTCCCGCGCCCAGGCAGAAGGTGTTCTTCAGGTCCCCGCCGACGGCGAGGGCGGGGCCGACCTCGACGGGCAGGGTGACCGGCAGCGGCGCGTAGCCCCGGGAGCGGCGCAGCGTCAGCTGCTCGCCGTCGCAGACGCGGACGACGGAGTCGTCGCAGGGCACATGGATGGGCCGGTCGTGCAGCAGCCAGGCGTCCGCGAGACCGGCGAGCCTGGTGAGCGCCTCCGCGTCGTCCGTGACGATCGGTTCGCCCGAGAGGTTGCCACTGGTCATCACGAGCAGCCGGGGCCCTTCCCCGTCCGCCGCGCCGAGACCGAGGAGGAGATGGTGCACCGGGGTGTACGGGAGCATGAAGCCGAGGTCGGGGCTGCCGGGCGCCACCGACGGCGCCGGGGCGGCGCCCTGGCGCGGGCGGGCGTCGGCGCGGCGGCGCAGCAGGACGACGGGGCGGACCGCGCCGGAGAGCAGCTCCCGTTCGAGCGGGCCGAGGTGCGCGAGAGGCTCGATGTCCGCGAGGTCCGCCGCCATCATCGCGAACGGTTTGTCACCGCGCGCCTTGCGGCGGCGCAGTTCCGCGACCGCGTCGGGGGCGGTCGCGTCGCAGGCCAGGTGGTAGCCGCCGAGGCCCTTGACGGCGAGGATCGCGCCGGCGGCGAGCATCCGGCGGGCCGCGGCGACCGGATCGCCGTCCATGTCGCCGGCGGAGGCGCAGGCGGCGGCGGTGTGCGGGCCGTCCGGGGCGGTGACCAGGCGCAGCCGGGGGCCGCAGCGGGGGCAGGCGACGGGCTGGGCGTGGAAGCGTCGGTCGGCGGGGTCCGCGTACTCGCGTGCGCAGTCCGGGCACATCGGGAAGCCGGCCATGGTGGTGTGCACGCGGTCGTAGGGCAGACCGGTGACGATCGTGAACCGGGGGCCGCAGTGGGTGCACGTGATGAACGGGTGCAAGTACCGCCGGTCGGCCGGGTCCGCCAGCTCCGCGAGGCAGTCGTCGCAGGTCGCGGTGTCCGGCGGCACGAGCGTGCGCACGGCACCGCCCTGGCGGGAGGGCACGATGGTGAATCCGCTGCCCCCGCTCGGAGTCACCTCGGCCGTCTCGACGGAGTCCACCCGGGCCAGCGGCGGGGCGTCGGCGGCGAGGCGGGCGCAGAAGGCGGCGACGTCCTCGGGGTCGCCCTCGACCTCCGCGACGACACCGTCCGCCGTGTTGGTGACGTGGCCGGACAGGCGCAGTCGGCCGGCGAGGGCGTGGACGAAGGGCCGGAAGCCCACGCCCTGGACGACACCCCTGACGACGACCTGGGTGCGCCGGGGGGCCGTCGCCGTGTCGGGTACGGCCGCGGGTCCGGTGCCCGGCCTCGCCGTGGTCACGCGCCGGCCTGGGCCATCACCGGGGTGTGGACGCGGTTGCCCTCGGCCGCCGCGAGGGCCCGGTCGAGGAGGGCGCCGGCACCGCTGCCGTCCCGCACCGAGCTGAGGACGATCTCGACACCGGGGTTGACCTGCTCCACATGGGCGCGGAAGGCCGTCTCGTCGAACTCCGCCGCCTCGGCCATGTCGGTCTTGGTGACGATCACCAGCTGGGCGAGGCCGAACGCGGTGGGGTACTTCAGCGGCTTGTCCTCTCCCTCGGTGACCGAGGCGAGCACGACGCGGAGCGACTCGCCCAGGTCGTAGCCGGCGGGGCAGACGAGGTTGCCGACGTTCTCGACGAACAGCAGCCGGGTGGACTCGGGCAGCCAGTCGTGCAGGTGCCGGGCGACCATGTCCGCCTCCAGATGGCAGAGTCCGTCGGTGAGCACCTGCTTGACGGGGGCGCCCGAGCGGGCCAGGCGGCGGGCGTCGTTCTCGGTGGCGAGGTCGGCGGTGAGCGCGGCGGCGCTGACACCCCGTTCGCCGGCGAGCCGCAGCTCACGCTCCAGCAGGGCGGTCTTGCCGCTGCCGGGGCTGGAGAGCAGATTGACCACGGTGGTGCCGCGGGCGGTGAGTTCGGTCCGCAGGATCTGTGCCGCGGCCTCGTTCTTGGCGAGGACGGCGCGCTGGAGATCGACGGCTCGGCACATGCTCAGCTCTCCTCGGTGATCGGTTGGCGATGCCCCGGGCGCGCCGCCTCGGGCTCGGTCCAGCGGACCTCCCGGATCTGGAGTTCGCGGCCGGAGACGAGTTCGTCGGCCGCGGCGCCGCATCGGGGGCAGAGCAGCCGCGGTGGCATGCCGACGGCCCAGACCTCGGCGCAGGGTGCGCAGCGCGCGGTGCCGGGGACGGTACGGGTGATCAGTTCGGCGCCCTCGACGACGGTTCCGGCGCAGGCGAGTTCGAAGCAGAAGGCGAGGGCGTCAGCGACGACTCCGGCCAGCTCGCCGACGTCCAGCTCGATGCTGTGGACGCCGACGGCCCCGCGGGACCTCGCCGCGGTCTCGACCTGGTCGACGACGGCGACCGCGAGGGACATCTCGTGCATCGGTCTCCGTCCTGGGTGCCGGGGTGGGTCTCCGGCGCCATTAGAGGACGGGTGGCGGCGGGGTCCCGACCGGCGCGCCGGGACCGCTCGGCGGTGTCGTCCGTTCGGTGCAGCCGCTCGTCCGCCGCGCAGGGCGGACGCGCGTCCGCGTGGCGTCACATCTTGCTGATGCGCAGGTAGCGCCGGAGGTCGGGGAGGACTCCGACGACGACGGCCACGACCGCCAGGGCGGCGGTGGCGGCGGCTGCGGTGCCGAGGACGTTCTTGTGCATGATGCTCTCCGTTTCGGTCTTCATACGACGGCTTCCTGGCGGACCAGTTCGGTCACCATGCGCACGGCCTCGGGCACGGCGGCGGCGACCTGGGGGCTGAGCCCGATGCCCTCGTCGAGGCAGGCCGGTTCGCAGCCGACGACGAGGATCCGCCGCGGCGGCGCGGACCCGGTTCCCGCGCACAGCGTGTCGAGCAGGGCGAGGACGGCGTCGGGCGTCATCCGGTGGCCGTCGAGCGGCGCGTGCTCCGTGCCGGAGCCGCGGTCGCCGGCCGTCGAGGCGTCGATCAGGTAGAGCGTCCCCGGTTCGCCGCCGCGGGCGGTGACGTCGACGAGGACGAGGGTGTCCCAGCCGTCGAGGAGCTCGTAGGCGAGGTGGACGCCTCGGACCCCGACGTCGGCCAGTTGGACGGAGGCGGGGAGTTCCTCCCGGCCGAGCCGCCGTACGGTCTCCACGCCGAAGCCGTCGTCGCCGAGGAAGATGTTGCCCACCCCGGCCACGAGGGTGCGGGCCGTGGCAGGTCCCGGGGCGTCGGGCGCCGGGCCGGTCACAGGTCCTCCAGGGCTTCGACCTCGTCGGGCTGGAAGTAGAGGAACCGGCCCTGTTCGCGCCGGATGTCGGCGCCCGGGTCGTCCTCCACGGTCACCGCGATGTGGACGCCGCCGTCGACGTCGTGGAGGACCGCCTCGACCAGCGCGCCGCGTCCGTCGAGGAACAGGTCCTGGGCGTCCGTGCGGCGCAGTCGTGGGCGCAGGACGACCCGGCTGCCCGCGCGGACCGGGCGCCCGTCGACGAGGACGTGGTCGCTGCCGGGGTCGACGCCGGTGTCACCGCCGGGGTCCCACCAGGGCGTCTGGGGTTCGAGGATGTTGCCGGCGGCCGACTTCGGGGCGCCGGTGACGCTCTGGAGGCTGCGTACCGCTCCGTGGAGACGTTCGAGGACCTCGGGCGGCATGGTGTCCGCGAGATCGATCACCGCCGCCGCGCGGGCGTCGGTCCCCCTGGCCTCGCGCTTCTCCTCGTCGGTGAGGGCGGCCGTGCGCAGGGCGAGGATCTCGTCGATCTCGGTCGCGTCGTACAGGGCGCCGGGGCTCTCGGGCGCGATGGCCGGGTGGTCCTCGAGGATGATCGGTGAGGAGAGCAGCAGGTCGCTCTTCCCGGGCTCGCCGGCCAGGACGGGCCAGGTGTGCAGATTGCGGCAGGCGGCGACGGCGCCCTTCGCCCACTCCGGCGGGTCGGTCATCGACAGGAAGGAGCCGCCGTCGAGCCGGAGCAGCGTGTGCGTGGCGACGAGGGAGTACGGCAGGGCCGCGTGGCGGTCGGTGTCCGGCCCGGCGGTCCAGACGCTGGTGTTCTCCACGGTGACCGAGAGCCGCTCGACGCGGTACGGGCCGTCGAGTTCGTCCGCCGAGATCCGCAGCGTGCCGCTGATCTCCTCGCGGCGGCGGACGAGTCGGCCGACGACGGTCCCGTCGGTGTCGGTGACCTCCTCCACCTCCTCGGCTGCGGGGCGGGTGAAGGGCAGGGTCGTGCCGTCCCCGCGCAGGTCGCCGACGGGGACGACGAGGGTGACGCGTTCCTCGACGCCCTCGTCCCAGGCCACCAGGACGCGGTCGGCCAGGCGGAGTTCGCCGGTCGGCGCGTAGGTCCCGTCCGCGCGGAGTTCCTCGACGGTGCGCCGCTGGGCGCGCAGGAAGCGGACCTCCACGGCCAGTTCGGCGCCGGTCCTCGGCTCCATGAGGCATTCGGTGAGCTGGAAGTCGTGCTCCTCGGCGGCGGCGCTCCAGGACGGCGGGACCAGGACCCCGAACTGCCAGCGGAGCCGGTTCTTCGCGGCGGACGCGCGGTACGGGTAGAGGACGTACCCCTCGAAGAGGACGGCGTCGGCGACGTGCCGGGCGACGGCGAACCGCGCCTCGGTGCCGGGGTCGAAGGCGACGGTGGTCATCGTGTCCTCTCCCCCGCCGCTTCGAGCAGGGACTCGACGGTGGCCTCCCAGGACGGGAGCGCCCGGCGGGAGCGGTAGGCGAGCAGGGCGTCCATCGCGTCGCCGGGGAGGCGGATCCAGCCGCAGCCGGGGAAGTGCTGGTCGATCATCTCCCGCCACACCTTCACGGGCATGCGGTGGGAGACCTCCTTGTCCCAGGGGACGGGCTCGACGTGGAAGCCGCCGGCGCCGGTGAAGGCGGTGCCGGAGAAGAGCAGGAGCAGCGGGACGTCGCCGTCGCCGAGCGCCCGGAAGTAGCGGGAGGCGGCGATGTCGGTGTCGTAGGTGCAGGGCACGACGAGGTCGGTCTCGATCTCGCCGGTGAAGCCGGGCACCATGACGGAGGCGTGGGCGAACTGGACCGGGTTGAGGCTGCTGCCCCACCGGGAGCGTTCGCCGAAGAGGTCGGCCAGGGCCGCGGCCTCCTGGTCGTCGTAGCCACGCCGGGCGGGTTCGATACGGATCTGGCAGCGCAGGGCCATGGCGTGGACCCGGGTGGTGCCGGTGGCGGTGATCCGCAGCCGGAACACGAGCGTGGGTCCGGCCGCGTAGGGGTCGGCGCGGACGTCGGTGCAGCTGAAGGAGAACTCGGTCACGGCCGGCTCCCCTGCGGCTCACGGGCCAGACCCCGTACGTGGGTGAAGAGGGCGTCGAGTTCGGCCCGCGCCTCTGCGCCGCCGTCGAAGCCCTGCCAGTGCAGTCGCATGCGGCCCACCAGTTCGTAGGCGAGGTCGATCGGCACGAGATGGCACTCGGTGCGGCCCTCGTGGCGGCGCAGCAGCAGAGCCTCCACGTCGGGTTCGAGGTGGGCGGCGAGCCGGGTGGCGTCGAGGACGGACTGCCAGGCCTCGTCGTCGAGTTCGCTCTCGGTGGCGCCGGCGGGGCTCGGGTAGAGCGCCACCGGCCGGTCGAGGGCGGAGTTACGGAAGAAGAAGGCCACCGAGACCGGGATCCGCAGCGACTCCCACGCCCGGTCGTCGATCCGGTGGCCGGGGTCGGTCAGGAAGCGGCCGGGGACCGCCCGGAACCGGCCCGGGGAGCCGGCGGAGCGGTCCATGAGCTGCGCGCACGGGCCGCAGGCGCAGACCAGGGCCCGCTTGTCGGTGTCGACGAGATGCGGGTGGCGTTCCTCGGCCGCCAAGGGAGCGCCGCACAGTTCGCAGCGCTCCTCGCGGGGCGGTCGGGGCGTGGTGAACCGGCGCAGGCCCCTGGCGCGCGGGGGTCGCGCGCCTTCGGTCGTCGGCCGGTTCACCGGGCGGCCGATGCGCGGCCGTCGGCGCCCGCGAGCGACGGACGGGTGCCGATCTGCAGCAGCGCCGGCTCGCGCGGGGCGCTCTCCAGCTCCACGCCGGTGACTTCGGGGGCGAAGCAGGCGAGGGCGTCCTCGGCCGCCTGCCGGACGGACTCCTGGGTGCCGGAGCAGCCGCAGCCGCTGGAGCCGGTCACCCGCAGCCGCAGCAGGCCGGTGGCCGGGTCGAACCCGGCGTTCTCCACCGGCTGCGGCAGGGCGGACAGGGCGCGGTCGATGCGGGTCGGCGCGTCCTCGGGGTGGAGTCCGTGCAGGTTGAGCAGGCTCGCGACGAGTTCGTCCGCGAGCAGCGGGGCCAGCGGGTCGGCGGGCGGACGGGCGGCGGGGCGGCCGAGGAGGTCGACGACGCGGGCGATGCCGCTGCCGTAGAACTCCATGAGGACGCGGACGACTTCCTCGGCCGCCGCGCACGCCTCGCTGTCGCCGTTCTCCGCCAGCCGGTCCAGGACCTCCTCGACCCGCCGGCCCGCCTGTTCGGCGGTGGTCGCGCTCATCCGGCCAGACCGCTCAGGCCGGTGGGCACGTGCATCTGCTTCACGGTCCGGCCGTTGCCCGTGTACATGTGGACGCCGCACGGCAGGCAGGGGTCGAAGCTGCGCACGGCGCGCATGATGTCGATGCCCTTGAAGTTCTCCGGGCTGTTCTCCTCGAAGATCGGCGTGTTCTGCACGGCGTCCTCGTACGGTCCGGGGGTCCCGAACGTGTCCCGGGTGGAGGCGTTCCACGGCGTGGGCGGATAGGGGTGGTAGTTGGCGATCTTGCCGTCCCTGATCACCATGTGGTGCGAGAGGACACCCCGTACGGCCTCGGTGAAGCCGACACCGATGGACTCGTCCGGCACCTCGAACTTCTCCCAGGTCTGGGTGCGTCCGGCGCGGACCTCCTCCAGGCCCTTCTCGGCGCAGTGCAGGGCGACGGCCGCCGCGTACGCCTGGAAGTAGGTCCGGGCGCGGTTGCGCTCCAGGGCGTTGCTCCACTTCGGGATCTTCCACTCGAAGGTGGTCTCCGGCTTCGTCATCGTGCGGGGCAGGTTGATGACGACGCTGTGCCCGGTGGCCTTGATGTAGCCGATGTCGACGAGGCCGGAGAGCGCCGTGGACCACAGGCGTGCGATGGGGCCGCCGCCGGTGTCCAGGGCCAGGTGGTCCTTGCCGTCGAACCAGCGCGGGGACATCACCCAGCTGTACTTGTCGTCGAAGTTCCGCTTCTGCGGGGCCGGGATGGTGTGCTGGTTCCACGGGTGGCGCGGGTCGACCGGGTTGCCCAGCGGGTCGTGGGTGACGAACTGCTCCTGTCCCTGCCAGTCCTCGTAGTACGAGCTGCCGAGCAGGATGCGGATGCCGAGGTTGATCTCGGTGAGGTCGTTGGTCACCAGCTTGCCGTCCACGACGACGCCCGGGGTGACGAACATCTTCCGTCCCCAGTCGGTCATGTTGGCGTAGGTGAAGTCGCAGTGCTCGGGGTCGTTGAGCGCGCCCCAGCAGCCGAGCAGCACGCGGCGCCGGCCGACCTCCTCGTAGCCGGGCAGCGCCTCGTAGAAGAAGTCGAACAGGTCGTCGTGGAGCGGGACGACGCGCTTCATGAACTCGACGTAGCGCATGAGGCGGCTCATGTAGTCGGTGAACAGCTGTACGGAGGCGACCGTGCCGACACCGCCGGGGTAGAGCGTGGAGGGGTGGACGTGGCGCCCCTCCATCAGACAGAACATCTCCCGGGTGTAGCGGCTGACCTGCAGCGCCTCACGGTAGAACTCGCCCTCGAGCGGGTTGAGGGAGCGCATGATGTCGGCGATGGTGCGGTAGCCGTGCTCGGCGGCGTGCGGTGCCTCGGTGCGCTCGGCGAGTTCCAGGACCCCGGGGTTGGTCTCGCGGACCATCTTCTCGCAGTAGTCGACCCCGACCAGGTTCTCCTGGAAGATGTTGTGGTCGAACATGTACTCCGCGGACTCGCCGAGGTTGATGACCCACTCGCCGAGGTGCGGGGGCTTCACGCCGTACGCCATGTTCTGCGCGTACACGGAGCAGGTGGCGTGGTTGTCGCCGCAGATGCCGCAGATGCGGCTGGTGATGAAGTGCGCGTCGCGGGGGTCCTTGCCCCGCATGAAGACGCTGTAGCCGCGGAAGACGGAGGACGTGCTGTAGCACTCCGCGACGCGCTTCTGCTTGAAATCGATCTTCGTGTGGATGCCGAGACTGCCCACGATCCGGGTGATGGGATCCCACGCCATCTCCACCAGTCCGGAGCCGTCACCCGTCGTCTTCGTCGGAGGTGCCATGGTGTGTGTGGTGCCCTTCGTGAGCTCTTCGACTTCGCGAACAGTGGGGTTGGTTGCGGGTTCAGCGGGGTGTGGGGTGCCGTGCCGTGACGGTCACCAGGGCGGCCGGTAGCCTGTGGTGATGCGTTCGCCGGTGTGCCGCCACTTCGGCTCCTTGTCCACGGTCCTGGCCGTGATGGTCCGCAGGCGGCGGATGACGGAGCCGTAGACGCCGCTTGCGGTGCTGGAGACCTTGCCGCCGGGAGGCTCGTCCATGAACGGCATGAACTTGTCCGGGAATCCGGGCATGGTGCAGGCGATGCAGATGCCGCCGACGTTCGGACAGCCGCCGACACCGTTGATCCAGCCGCGCTTGGGGACGTTGCACTTGACGACCGGCCCCCAGCAGCCCAGCTTGACCAGGCACTGGGGCGAGTCGTACGTCGAGGCGAACTGGCCCTGCTCGTAGTAGCCGGCACGGTCGCAGCCCTCGTGCACGGTCGCCCCGAACAGCCAGGTCGGGCGGAGCTTGTCGTCCAGCGGGATCATCGGCGCGGAGCCGGCCGCCTGGTAGAGCAGGTAGGTCAGCGTCTCGGCGAAGTTGTCCGGCTGGATGGGGCAGCCGGGCACGCACACGATGGGGATGCCGGCCTGGGACTTCCAGTCCCAGCCCAGATAGTCCGGGAGGCCCATCGCACCGGTCGGGTTCCCCGCCATGGCGTGGATGCCGCCGTACGTGGCGCAGGTGCCGATCGCGACGACCGCGAGCGCCTTGGGCGCCAGCCGGTCGACCCACTCGCTCGTGGTGATGGGCTGGCCGGTCTCCGGGTCGTCGCCGAAGCCGCTCCAGTAGCCCTCCTGCTTGATGGCCTCGTTCGGGATGGACCCCTCGACGACCAGGACGAACGGGTCGATCTCGCCCCGCTCCCCCTTGAAGAACCACTCGATGAACGTGTCGGCGCCGCCCACCGGGCCGCACTCGAAGTCGATCAGTGGCCAGTGGACCGCGATCCTGGGCAGCCCCGGCAGCCCGGCGAGGGCGATCTCCTCGATGCTGGGCTGCATGGCGGCGGTCAGGGCCACCGAGTCGCCGTCGCAGCTCAGACCCGCGTTGATCCAGAGGATGTGGATCGGCTTCTCTTCGCTGCCGGGTGCGGCGCCGGATTCCTCGACCGGGGCCGGCGTTACTGCGCTCATGAGTCGCCTCCTGAGGAGGGATGGGGCGAAGGCCTCTTTTCGGGCCTGGGTCTTGCTTAACAGTCGGCCGATCCGGCCGCGTCCGCACCTGCTCCGTCCGGGGACGGCGCTCGGGGAGCCTCCTTCCGGGCGAAGGACCGGCGCAGGGCGTGGTAGCTCGCGGTGGGATCGTCGAAGATCCGCCGCATGCGGGAAAGCTCGCGCTCGCGGTGGGCGGCAAGGGGAGCGACGGACTCGCGGCGCTCGTGCTCCGCCTTCTTCGCCGCGACGCGTGCCTGGAGTCCGGGACCCGATGCCAGGCGGAGGGCCGATCGGGTGACTTCGGCGGCGAACTCCCCGGGGCCGCAGTCGACGATCCGGTCGACGAGACCCATGTCGAGCGAGGCCGCGGCGGAGAGCGGCCGGGCCTCTTCGGTGAGCCGCGCGGCCAGGGCCTCGCCCACCTTCCCGGGCAGGGTGCGGGTCCAGTACTCCGACCCGTACAGGCCCATGCGCCGGTAGTGCGGATTGAGCACGGATCCCGAGCGGCACCAGACCTCGTCGGCGGCCAGGGCGAGCATCACCCCGCCGGCGGCGGCGTTGCCGCCGATCGCGCTGACGACGAGCCGGTCGGTGGTCGTGAGAACCGCCTCCACCAGGTCGTTCATGGCGTTGATGTTGGCCCAGGACTCGGCGGCCGGGTCGGCGGCGGCCTCGATGACGTTCAGATGGATGCCGTTGGAGAAGAAGTCGCGCTGTCCGCCGAGCACCAGGACGGCGGTGGGCCGCCCGCGGGCGGTCTCGTACGCGTCGAGGAGGCGGCGGCACTGGTCGGTGCTCATCGCCCCGCCGGGGAACGAGAACGACAGGACGCCTACGGGTCCCTGCTCGGCGTACCGGATGTCGGACCAGGTGCGCCGACCCGGCCGGGTCCGCTGTCCGGGCCCGAGGGGTGCGGGAAGTTCGGGAAGCTCCGGCAGGCGGCCCGCGAGGGCCAGGGTGGCGGGGAGCTTGCAGGCCCGTGGCCGACCCGGGCCGGTGCGGGCGCGCAGTTCGGGGAGCCAGACGGCGCCGTCCGCCGTGGCCCGGCAGACCGCGCCCGCCCGGGTGGCGAGCAGGTCGCCGGGGCGTCCGCGCAGGGCGTCCTCGGGGTGGCCGCCGTGCAGGAACCACTCGGCGCCGAGCAGCCGGTCGGGTACGCCGGGCTGTGAGTCGGCGGCCCGCAGGGTGCGCAGCACGGTCTCGGTGGTGTCCTCGCCCCAGGAGATGCGGCGCTCCTCCTGGCGGAGCGCGGGACGGGCGCGGATCTCGCCGGTCTGGGGACGCGGGGTGGCCCCGGCGGCGACCCGCTCGACGGCGAGGAGCACGGCGGCGACCGCGGCGTCGGACAGCTCGTTGCGGTAGAGGTCGCTCTTGCCGACCTCGGGGACGCGGAAGTCGGCGGAGGCCCAGACGTCGCCCGCGTCCATCTCCTCGTCGGCCTGGAGGACGGTGACGCCCCACGCGTCGACCCCGTCGTGGAGGGCGTGGTCGAGCGAGGACGGCCCCCGGTCCCCCACGGGCCCCGGGTGCACGATGAGGCAGCGATGCGCCGTCCACACCTCCCGGGGCACGACGGCCCTCAGCATGGGGGCGACGACCAGGTCGGGCGTGTGGCGCGCCACGGCCTCGCGTACGGCGGCTCCGTCGGGGGTGACCTCCACGGCGACGGCGTGCCCGCGGTCGCGCAGCTCGACCAGGACGCGCTGGGTGAGGCTGTTGAAGCTGCTGGCGACGAGCAGGATGCGCATGGCGGCCCTCCCGGGGTGCGGCGGACGGTGAGGCCCCGGGAGACAGGGCCCGCCGACCGCCTGTGATCCTCGGTCACCACCGGCCGGGCAGCGGCACGACGGAGCCCGCGCCTCACTCGTACGAGGCGCCCGTCCGACCGATTGGCGGGGGGATCACGGCGCCGCGCCGCCAGGGGCCGTCCGCCCCGATCCGCCGGACGGGCCCTGGGCGGGCGACGTCCGGTGCGGGTCGTTCCCCCCGGTCAGCCGAGGTCCAGGAGCTGCTCGTGGAAGCCTCCGAAGCCCCTCTCGCGGTCGACGAAGTGCAGTTCGAGGATCCAGTGGCAGCGGCGGCCGGACCGGTCGGTGCGCCGCAGCGGGGTGGTGTTCTCCGGCGCGATGTACGACTCCGCCTTCGCTCCGTCGTTCGTCTCGTGCGGGAACTCCCCGACCAGGTGGCCCGCGTGCCAGATGCCGATGGACCAGCCCGCTTCGGCGGCCAGCTCCTCGACCACCCGGTGGAGCTGCGCGCCGGTCATGGCAGCGTCGGCCTCGAAGGCGGCGCGTCCCGCGTCGAAGATCCGCGGCAGGTCCTTCAGGAGGCGGTGCTTGTCCGGGTCGTCGCCGAAGACGTACGTGCGCCCGAAGTCGGCCTCGTACTCCTCGAAGATCGGGCCGAAGTCGGCGAAGGCCACGTCGTCCTCGCCGATGATCCGGTCCGGCGGATTGTCCCGGTACGGCAGCAGGGTGTTCGGACCGGAGCGGATGATCCGCTTGTGCCAGTGCTTCGTGGTGCCGAACATGTCGTTGGCCAGGTCACGGATCGCGTCGCTCACCTCCCGCTCGCCCCGGCCGGGCGCGACGAGTCCGCGCGCCTCCACCTCGTCGAACAGCGCGATCGCCTTCTCCTGCGCGGCGACCAGCCCGTTCACGCGGTCCGTCTCCTCCACCACCCCGACCATCCCCCTCCGCTGTCGTCTGCCCGTCCATTTGATCAGTCGAGGCGGCGCGCGTCCGGTGAACGACGTGTTCCGGGACGGGGTGGCGTCGGCGTGGCGTTGGCCACACGGAAATCGATCGCACCGAGGTCTACGCGCGTCGGAACACGTCCCGGCATATCGGAAAACACCATTCGGAATCCGCGCCGTTGGAGATATGAACACAACCGTTCGACAAGGGGCGCGCATACTTCGCCGAACGGGAGAGAATTTCGGACGCACTGTCCAAAAAGATCAAGAGGAAAGATCCGTGCGACGAAGACTTTTCGGCATGACGGCCTCCGTGGCCGCTTTCGGACTTTTGGGCTCCCTGGCCACCGCCTGTGGCACGTCCGGGAGCGGCGGGACGACGTTGCGCCTCGTGGTTCCCGAGTACGGTGCCACTCCGGCGACCAGCTCCAAGGCGTACTGGGACGAGCTGACCGCCGACTTCACCGCCGCCCATCCCGACAAGAAGATCGAGGTGACGCTCTACCCGTGGGCCGACGTCGACCGTGAGGTCGCGCGCATGGTCCAGGAGGGCAACGCGCCCGACGTGGCGCTGATGGGCGCCTACTCCGACTTCGCCGCGCAGGGCCGGCTGTACGCCGCGCACGAGGTGATGTCGATCAAGGCGGAGGCGAACTTCCTGCCCCCGCTCGCGGAGGCGGGCTCGGTCGACGGCACCCTCTACGGCCTGCCGTTCGTCGCCAGCAGCCGACTGCTGTTCTACAACCAGGAGTTGTTCGAGGAGGCCGACGCGAAGCCGCCGAAGACCTGGTCGGAGCTCAAGGAAGCGGCCACGGCGCTGAAGAAGGAGGGCGTGCTCTACCCGTACGCACTGCCGCTCGGCCCCGAGGAGGCCCATGCCGAGGCGCTGATCTGGGAGTTGAGCAACGGCGGCGGCTACACCGACAGCAGCGGCAGGTACAGCATCGCCTCCGAGAGGAACACGCAGACGTTCCGCTGGATCAAGGACAACCTGGTCGTGCCGGACCTGACCGGCCCGGTCCCGCCCGGCGAGCTCAACCGGCAGGACGCCTTCGCCGCCTTCCTGCGCGGCGATGTCGGCATGGTCAACGGCTACCCCTCGCTCCTGCACGACGCTAAGGCGAAGGGCCTGAAGGTCGGAACGCTGCGCATGCCGGTCTCCGACGCGATGCGCGACGGGGAGGCCCCGCCGGCGGCGGGCATCGCCGACTGGATGATGGCGTTCAAGCACGACGGAAATCGCGAACTCGTGGGCTCGTTCCTGGATTTCGTCTACGAGGACAAGAACCTCAGCGAGTTCGCCGGGCGCTACCACCTGCTGCCTTCGACGGTCTCCGCCAGCCAGGCGTCCCAGGACGCGGCCGCGGACCCCAGCGACGGACAGTTCCTGGCCGCGCTGCGCAGCGCCCAGCTCTATCCGGTCAACGAGCCGTCGTGGCTCCAGGTCAGCAATACCATCAAGCGGAACATCGGCAAGGCCGTGACTCCTTCCGCCGACCCGAAGAACGTGCTGGAGCAGATCGCCCAGCAGGCCGCCCGGGACGAAGCCTCGAAGTAGCGGCCCCGGGAATCCGCGGGTCTTTTTCTCCCGCTCTCCCCGCCGCCCGAATTCCCTCCCTCTTCCGGTCCTTTCGCCTTCACCTCGACCGGCCCCCTCGGCGTCGACCCGACGCCCCTCTCGTCGCTCGCGAGGCACTCACAAGGTGCGCGGGGCGACGACCTCCCTCCTCGGGCCGCAGATCTCGCACACTGCCCTGTCACCTTGTCAGTACCGCCGACGACGATCGTCACCGTTCCGCGATCCTCCGCGGCCTGAACCTGCCGCCCTTGCGTCCCGTCGCGACCGGCCCCGAAGCCGATCGTCGATCGCTCGAACGCCCTGCTCGCGGGCCCGAGATGGTGCGGATATCCTGGAAGGGAGCCCGCGTGAGCCGTGAGTGAGCCGTGGTGCCACCGGCTTCGGCTCGCAGCGGCCTCGACCGTCCTGCAACAGCACGAAGCACGCAGGAGCGCTGCCATGGACCTGTTGCCCATCGAGATCAAGGTCAATATCGACGGTGGCGTCGGGGCGGCCATGGCCGCTCTCGGCGCGTCCGCCGGCCGCATGTCGGTCCGTCACATCTGGTTCGCCGAGGACCGGGTCGGCGCCGCCGAGGGCCGGGTGCCGCTGCTCGACGCGGGGGTGATCGTACGGATCAGGGCGGGGGCAGGTCCCGACGACCTGACCGTCAAGCTGCGTCCGTGCACGCGGGGACAGCTGATCGGCCGCTTCGCCGCGCCCTTCGAGGCCCGGCCCTTCACGTACAAGATCGAGCAGGACTGGACAGGCAGCCGGCGCGTCCTGGCGGCGTCTCTGGTGCATGACCATCCGCCGGGCGTACTGGCGGACGTGGTGACGTCGCCGGGCGCGGATCCCGCCACGGCCATCGACGCGGTGCAGGGCCAGTTCCTCGACGTCTGCGTGCCCGAGGTCCGGCTCGGCGGTCTTGTCGCGCTCGGGCCGATCGTGGCGACGAAGATCGAGGACGTCGCCCTCGACGACCTGGAGGTGGACCTGGAGGCATGGTCGGTCACCGATCTTGAGTTCCTGGAAGCCTCGATCCGTGTGAAGCCCAAGGACGACGACGACGCCGAGCGGCTCACGGAGCGGGCCGAGCGCAAGCAGCGGAAGCTGGAGGACGCGGTGCGGGCGGCGGGAGTGGAGCTCTCCGAGCATCCTGACACCAAGACGCGCCGGGTCCTCACCGCCCTGACCGCGGCCGTCCGCGCCTGAGACCCTCCACCCCTCGCCCGTCCCCGGACCACGACGCCGTGGCCCGGGGACGGGTCGGCCGCCCGGTCGGTCGACCTGCCCGCGTGGGGATCAGGGGGCGTCGACCAGGACGCGTCCGTCGGTGGGAACGCGTGAGGCGGCGCCGCCTGCGTAGGCGGACTCCACCCGGGCGCGCTCGGTCGCGTTCGGGACCGCGTTCACGCACGCCGTACCCGCGCTCGAACCCGACATCAGCTGCGAGCACGGACCCGGCTTGGTGTCGGGGAGGCCCAGGCTGTGGCCGAGTTCGTGCGCGGCGATCCGCGTCTTGTCGTAGCCCTGGGTCACCGCCTGGCTGCCGAGTTCGACGCGGACCTGCCGGCCGGGGCGGACCGGGCCGAGGGTGGCCTGGGGCCAGCCGGTGGTGGCCACGATGACGATCTCGGCCCGCGTGCCCGGGGCGGCCTCGACGAGCCGGACGTTGCCGACGCTCGCGTTCCACGAGGCGACTCCGGCCGCGATCGCGGCCTCCCAGCCGCCTGCCCGGCTGTCGTCGTAGCGAAGGGTCACCACGGCCGCCGTGCTCGGGGCCGACGGCTCGGGGGCGGACAAGGAGGTGGGCGCGGCGTACGCCGCGGTCGTCGTGGCGAGGACGACCGCCGCGGTCATCGTGCTCGCCTTCAGCCAAGCGCAGAGCGGCATTGCTTCTCCTTCACTCGTGGGGGCTCGGCGCCTGGCGGCGCCGAGAGTGCGGGAAGAGCTGCACCGGACGGTCGACGCCCCGGGGCCAACGGACGTCATGCCCCCGGACCGTCATGGTCATGCACCTGACATTCACTCACCGCTTGCCCCGCGTCGGCGACCGTCGCATAGTCCGAGGTATGGACCCGCGCGAGGCGGCGCTCCGACAGGCGTACGACCATGCGGTCCGGTGGCTGGCGAGCCTGCCCGACCGTCCGGTCCCCGCCCGTGCCCCGGTCGAGGAGATCGTGCGCGCGCTCGGCCCCGAACTGCCCGAAGGGCCGAGCCCGCCCGCCGATGTCGTCGAGCTCCTCGCCACGGCCTGCGAACCGGGACTCACCGCGTTCCCGAGCGGCCGCTTCTACGGATTCGTGGTCGGCGGCACGGAACCGGCCGCGCTGTCCGCCGACTGGCTGGTCAGCGCCTGGGACCAGAACTGCGTCATGCGCACGGTGTCGCCCGCGTACGCGGCGGTGGAGGACATCGCCGGCGCCTGGTTGCTCGATCTGCTGGGCCTGCCGGGCACGAGCGCCGTCGGCTTCACCACGGGCGCCACGATGGCGAACTTCACCTGCCTCGCCGCCGGGCGGGACGCGGTGCTGCGGGACGCGGGCCGGAACGTCGCCCGCGACGGCCTCGCGGGCGGCCCCGCCGTACGGGTCCTCGCCGGCCGGTCCCGGCACATGGCCGTCGACCTGGCCCTGCGCTATCTCGGGCTCGGCAGGCCCGAGTTGGTGGCGGCCGACGGTCAAGGACGCGTCGAGCCCGACGCGTTGCGCCGCGCGCTGACCGGCGCAGGGCGCGGGGCTTCGCCCACGATCGTGACCCTTCAGGCCGGCGACATCCACTCCGGCGCCTTCGACCCCTTCACGGAGTGCGTCGGGATCGCCCGCGAGGCGGGCGCCTGGGTGCATGTCGACGGCGCGTTCGGACTGTGGGCGGCCGCCTCACCGCGCCACGCCCGGCTGACGGCGGGCTGCCAGGACGCGGACTCCTGGGCGACGGACGCGCACAAGACGCTGAACGTTCCGTACGACTGCGGGCTCGCGATCGTCCGCGATCCGTCGGCCCTGCGGGCGGCGATGGGCGAGCAGGGCGACTACCTCATCCAGCACGAGCACGGCGACCCCATCGACAAGGTGCCTGAACTGTCGCGGCGCGGGCGGGCGTTCACCGTGTGGGCCGCGCTCCGCTCCCTCGGCCGGTCGGGCGTCGGCGAACTCGTCGACCGGCTGTGCCGGCACGCCTCCGCCTTCGCCGCGGGCATCGCCGGGATCGACGGCGCGACGGTTCTCAACGACGTGGTGTTCACGCAGGTCTGCGCCGAGTTCGGGAGCGACGCGCGCACGGAACGGGTGCTGGCCCGGCTGCTCGACGACGGTACGGCGTGGATCAGCGGCTCCACCTGGCACGGCAGGCGCGTCATGCGCATCTCGGTGAGCAACTGGTCGACCACCGACGACGACGTGCGGCGCACCCTCGACGCGATCCGCCGCGCCGCCGACACCGCCTGAGGCCCGCCGCTCGCCGCCCGCCCCGCGCCGTACGGCGGCTCAGGCCTCGGGCACGTCCCGGCGCAGGAGGTCCTCGAAGGTCTCCCGGCGGACGACCTCGCGCGCCCGGCCGTCGCGGCAGAAGACGACCGGTGGACGGCGGGCGCCGTTGTAGTTGTTGGAGAGCGAATAGCAGTAGGCCCCCGTCACCGGGACGGCGACGACGTCACCGGCCCGGGGCGCCGGCAGGTCGATGCCGCGAATGAGCGTGTCGCCCGATTCGCAGTGCCGGCCCACCAGGTCGCACGGTTCGCCGCCGCCCACCCGTGAGGCGATGGCGGCCTCGAATCGCTGACCGTAGAGCATGGGTTCGAGGTTGTCCGCCATCCCTCCGTCGACGGCGACCAGCGTCCGCTCGCCCGGCTTGACCGTGACCACGCGGTACAGGGTGGCCGCGGCCTCGGCGACGAGGGAGCGTCCGGGTTCGATGAGGAGACGGGCGCCGGCCGGGAGGTGCTTGCGGGCGCTGTCGGTCAGGGCACGGACGTACTCCTCGACGGTCGGCGGGCGGTCGCCGTAGGTGTAGCGGACGCCCAGGCCCCCGCCGAGGTCGTACACCGCGTGCTCACCGAGTTCGCCGAGCCGGGCCAGCGCTTCGACGGCACGCTGGAAGGGCTCGGTGCCGAGCAACTGCGAGCCCACGTGGACGTGCAGTCCGTCCAGCCGGAGCCGGTCACTGGCGCGCAGCCGCTCGGCGGCCCGCACCGCGTCGGGGACGGAGAGGCCGAACTTCGAACCGCGGTGTCCCGTCGCCATCGCCTCGTGCGTGTCCGCGTCGACCTCGGGGATGACCCGCAGGAGGACGCGCTGCCCGCTGTCGCCGACGAGACGTTCGAGGCGGTCGATGTCGTGGAAGTTGTCCACGACGATCGTGCCCGCGCCTGCTTCCACCGCCATCGCCAGTTCCTCGTCGGTCTTGGCGTTGCCGTGGACGACGAGGAGCGCCGGGTCGACGCCGGCGGCGAGCGCGACGACCAGTTCGCCCGCTCCCGCCACATCCACTCCGAGGCCCTCCTCGACGAGGGTCCGGACGACGGCCGTGCACGGGAACGACTTCGAGGCGAAGACCGCTTGGCTGTTCGGCCAATGCTCGGCGAGAGCCCGTACGTACTGGCGCGCACGGGCGCGCAGGGCGTTCTCGTCGACCACGACGGCAGGGGTGGCGAACCTGTCCGCCAGCTCGCTCGCGCGGCACCCGCCGATCACGAGCTGCCCGTCTTCGTCCAGGTGGGAGCCCTGCGGAAAGAGCGAGACGAGGTCGGCTGCGGGTGCGGGCGAGGATCGGGGCGCGTTCATGAGCGAGGCTTCCCATCGGCGTCGGCGGTACGGTGCACGGCTATCCTGGCAGCCGCGGACGCGGCCGGAGATGGCCGATCAGCCCATGAATCGAGGTCTGCGTTGTCCGAGCCGACAATGGTGGCCGCCTCCGAGGCGGCCGGGGATTCGGCCACCTTGCGAGGGTTGGTGGACGGCTTCGGCCACTCCCCCGCGCGGGCCCTGGTGGCGCCCGCCGGGCTCGACGTCCCGGTGCGGGGCACCGTGATCCACGACCCGGAGGAGGATCCGGCTCCCTCGCCCGGCGGCCTGCTCCTGCTGGTCGGGGTCAACGTCCTGGACGTCCGAGCCTCAGGCGTGCTGCGCCGCGCGGCGGACCTGGGCTTCGCCGCGGTCGTGGTGAAGCAGCGCGGCCGGGACGTGTCGGCGCTCGTCGAGGAGGCCCGTTCCTGCGGCGTCGCCGTGCTCGCCGTGGCCGACGACACGTCGTGGCGGGACGCGGACGCCGCCCTGAGCGCCTTGCTCGCGGCGTACGGCAGCGGCGTCCCGACCGGATCGACCCCGGCCGGCGGTGAGGAGCTCTTCGCCCTGGCCGACGACCTCGCGGCCGTCGTCGGCGGTTCGGTGGCCATCGAGGACCTGGACCAGAACATCGTCGCGTACTCCAAGGTCGCCGGGGCACGCATCGACGCCGTACGCGAACGGGGCATCCTCCAGCGTCGCGTACCGGACGTGCCGGAGCAGCGGCGGCAGTACCGGCAGGTCCTCGCGGCCTCGGGAGCGGTCCGGTTTCCCGCCATGGGCGAGGAGCTGCCCCGGGCCGCCGTCGCGATCCGGGCGGGCGCGCTGCCGCTGGGCACCCTGTGGGCGATCGAGCCCGAGGAGGGGCTGACGGCGACCGCCGAGAAGGCTCTGGTGCAGGCGGCCAAGGTCGCCGCACCGCACCTGCTGCGCGCGCTCAACCTCCCGGAGGCGGAGCGGCGCATGCGGCGGGACACACTGCGGGCCGTCCTGAACAACTCCGGCCCGTCCGCGGAGGAGGCGGCGGAGCTGCTGGGGCTGCGGCCCGGTGGGGAGTTCTGTCTGGCCGCCTTCGCCCCGCCCGCCCTGCCGGGCGGGGTCTCGGCGGACGGTCCGCAGGGCGCCGCCGCGTCCGCGCTGCTGACCCACATGGAGCTGGTCCTCGTGCGGCACTGCGCCGCTCATCGCGCGGAGGCGACCGTCGCCGCCACGTCCGGCGCCGTCTACGTCCTGCTGCCGGCCATGGGGCAGGGGGCCGGCAGGCGCTTCGCCGATGCCGCGCTGGCCACCGTCCGGCGGGCGGTCGGGGACGGTGTGTGCGCGGCGGTGACACGGCCGTACGCCGACCTCGGCAATCCGGCCGTGCTGCGCCGCGAGGCGGACGGCGTCCTGCGGGCCACCGCCCGGAGCGGGCCGAACGGTCCGGCCGCCACGGCCGAGGACGTACGGCACCGGATCCTGCTCGACCGGCTGGGGGACGAACTGGAGCGCGACCCCTGGCTTCGGCTCTCGGCCGTGGACGACCTCGTGGCCCACGACGAGACCCAGGGCACGGAGTACGCGAGGACGGCCACGGCCTGGCTCGACGCGGTCGGGGACGTCGCATCCGCCGCGGCGCGGCTGCAGGTGCATCCCAACACCTTGCGCCACCGGCTGCGGCGGATACGAGAGCTGTTCGGCGTCGATCTCGACGACCCCGACGTGCGGCTGGTCGCCTGGATCGAACTCAGACGTGCGGCGGAGCGGGCTCGCTCGGTCCGGCCGACGGCCGGGCCTCGCCCCCGGGCGTAGCCACGGCCGCGTCCGCGTCCCGGGGCGTGTCCGGTACGGGCGCGTCCGCTCCGGCACGCAGCCGTGAGTGCCGGCGCCCGAAGCCGAGGTAGAGGCCGGCCGCCAGCAGCAGCCAGCATCCGAACAGCGTCCAGGTGAGCCCGGGCAGCAGCCACGCCAGGTACAGGCACGACGCCGCGGACAGGACGGGGACGACGGGGTAGAACGGCACCCGGAAGGGACGCCGGGCGTCCGGGGCGATGCGGCGCAGGACGACGAGGGCACCTGCGACGGCGATGAACGCGATCAGCGTCCCCAGGCTCGTCAGGTCCGCCAGGTGCTGGAGCGGCACGAACGCGGCGAGCGCGCCGACGCCAGCGCCGACGATCCAGGTGTTGCCCGCCGGGGTGTGCCGCTTACGGTCGACGCGGCGGAACACCTCCGGCACGAGCCCGTCGCGTGCCATCGAGAACAGGATGCGGGTCTGGCCGAAGAGCGTCACGAGGACGACGCTGAAGATGGAGACGACGGCTCCGGCGGAGAGCAGCAGCGCCGGCCAGCCCGCTCCTGTCACTCCGCGCAGGATCTCGGCGAGCACGGCCTGGCCGGCGTCCGCCTGCTTCCCGAACTCGCCCGTCGGCTGGGCGCCGACACCGGCGACGGCGACGGCCATGTAGAGGGTGGTGACGGTGAGCAGGGTGAGGAGAAGCGCCAGCGGGATGGTGCGATGGGGGTTGCGTACCTCCTCGCCCGCGGTGGAGACGGCGTCGAACCCGATGAAGGAGAAGAAGACGCCCGAGGCGGCGACGGCCACGCCGCCCATGCCGTGCGGGGCGAAGTCGGAGAAGTGGTCGCTGTCGAACGCGGTCAGCGCGACCGCGACGAAGAAGACCAGCACACCGATCTTGACGCAGACCATGACCGCGTTGACGGCGGCGGACTCCCGCGTCCCCCGGGCGAGGAGCAGGGAGCACAGCAGGACCACCACGAGCGCCGGGACGTTGACGTAACCACCCGCCCCGGGCGGCTGGCTGACGGCGTCCGGGAGCGTGAAGCCGAAGAGACTGCTCGTGACCTCGTTGAGGTACTGGCCCCAGCTGACCGCCACGGTGGAGACGGCGACGCCGTACTCGAGGATCAGGCAGGAGGCGACGAGGTACGCGGCGCCCTCGCCGAGGGAGGCGTAGGCGTACGAGTACGTGCTCCCGGCGACGGGGACGGCACCGGCCAGTTCGACGTAGCAGAGCGCGCCCAGCCCCGCCACCACCGCGGCGAGGGCGAACGACAGGACCACGCCGGGACCGGCCTTGGGCACGGTGGTGCCGAGGACGAAGAAGATGCCCGTGCCCACGACCGAGCTGATCCCGAGCAGCGTGAGCTGCCACAGCCCCATGGTGCGCCGCAGCGGCGGCCCGGAGCGGCCGGACTCCGTCGCGGAGCCCGCCTCCGCGATCATCAGGTCGAGCGGCTTGCGCCGCGTCAACTCCCCTGCCAACGAGCCCATGGCGTCTCCTTCGGATCCCTGTGCACCCGCTGGGTCCGCGGGTTGCGTGTGAGCCTGAGGCCATGGCCCACGGGGAACAACGGGGAAGCGGCGCGTTCACGGGTCGCCGGATTGGCCGATTCGACAAAGACAGAAGGGCCGACGCCAGGCGACTCTCCGCCGGGCATCGGCCATGTTCCTGTCGGAAGGTTCTAGGGAGCCTAGGGCAGCGCGGCGCCGCGGGCCGAGATCCACAGGGCGTACCACTCGTCGTGGCTCAGGGCCGGTTCGGCCGTCGCGGCGTCGCGGCAGGCGCGGATGCGCCGCGGGTTCGTCGTGCCGATGACGGGGGCGATACGGGCCGGGTGGCGGCGGAGCCACCAGAGGACGATCGTCTCCGGCGTGGTGCCCTTGGCGGCGGCGAGCCGCCCGACGAGCGCGGCCGTGGCCGTCTCCTCCGGGGTCTGCTGGGCCCCTGCGTAGCGCCCCTGTGCCAGAGCGCCCCAGGCCTGGAGGGTGATGCCGTGGGTCAGGCAGTGCTCGACGGTGCCGGCGGGGAAGCCGTTGGCGGCGGACTCGGGGGTGTTGACGAGGACTCCGTCCTCCAGCCAGGCGCGCCGGTGGAGGCTCATCTCCAGCTGGTTGGCCATGAGGGGCGCCTCCAGGTGGGCCTGGATCCGGGCGATCTGCGCGGCGTTCATGTTCGAGACGCCGAACCGGCGGACGAGCCCCTGCCGGTGAAGAGAGGTCAGGGCCTCGCCGATGTCGGCGGGGTCTGCCAGCGGGTCGGGCCGGTGCAGGAGGAGGACGTCGAGGACGTCGGTGCGCAGCCGCTCCAGACTCTCCTCGACCCTGCGGACGAGGGAGGCGCCGCGCAGGTCGTACATGCCGGGCCGGTCCTCCTCGGCCAGCCGGATACCGCACTTGGTCTGCAGGGTGATCCGCTCGCGCAACCCGGCCGAGCGGGCCAGGACCTCGCCGAAGACGGCCTCGGACTTCCCGTGCCGGTAGATGTCGGCGTGGTCGAAGGCGGTGATGCCGCTGTCGAGGGCCGCCTCGACGGCGGCCTCCGCGGCGTCGATGTCGGCGGTCGTGTGGGGGCTCGTGTCCCAGCTTCCGCCCAGGCCCATGCAGCCGAGGAGCAGTCGGTGGTCGGTGGTCTCGTTCGTGTCGGTCACCGGGGCACCTTCGCACACGTGGACGGCCGGCCGTGCGGCGTCATGCCGCGTCCGCCGCGTGCGGCTCCGCCGGGCCGCGTCGGCGGGCGCGTACGAAGCGCACCAGCCGCGTGATGCCGTAGGCAAGGAGCCAGGGCAGCACCGTGATCCCCCCGACGTACACGAGCAGGTAGCCGAAGAGGTCGTCCAGGGCCGGCGGCGGGTCGAGGCGCCCGTCCACACGCCTCGGCCGCTCCCACTTCTCCAGCGGGAAGGTCATGAGGATCGCCGAGGTCAGCAGCGGTGTCAGCGGGACGAGGACCGACCACAGCCGGGGACGCCGACCGGGTGCCGAGGCGCTCCACACCCCCAGCAGGAGCATGGCGAACGGCCCGAACGGCACCCACAGCAGGGTCGGGAGCATGAGCAGCGCCCACCCGTCGTCCGAGTACCCGAACATCATCGGCGTCGCCCCCCTGCTTCGCCCGCCCCTCACCCAGCAGGGTCAACCTACCGTCGGCGAACCCCCACGGCATCCACGTTTCCAGGGCGTAGATGCCAATCTACGCAGAGCTGACAGAACGTCACGAAAGGAACACTCATGCCGTCCCGACTCAACCCCTACCTCACGTTCGACGGAGACGCCCGGCAGGCCATGGAGTTCTACAAGGAGGTCTTCGGCGGCACCCTGGCCCTGAACACCTACGGCGAGTTCGGCGAGAAGGAGGCCGGGGACTCTGTCGACAAGATCATGCACAGCCAGCTGGAGACCGACAGCGGCTTCACCCTCATGGCCGGCGACGTGGCCCCGGGTATGGAGTTCCGGCCCGGGAACACCATCTCGGTGAGCGTGAGCGGGGAGGACGACGCGGAGCTGCGCGGCTACTGGGCCAAGCTCTCCGGCGACGGCACGGTCTCGGTCCCGCTGGAGATGCAGATGTGGGGCGATGTCTTCGGCATGTGTACGGACCGCTTCGGCATCACCTGGCTCGTCAACATCAGCGGGCAGACGTCCTGACCGCGCTCCGGCGGCCCCGGCGGAGGGGTGGTGAGTCACGTCTCACCGGGGCGGCCGGGCTTGCCTATGCAACGAGTTGCATAGAAGGATTCGACCGTGGCGATCGAGCACGCGATTCTTGTCTCCCTGTTGGAGAAGCCGGGTTCCGGTTACGAACTGGCCCGGCGCTTCGAGCGGTCCATCGGGTACTTCTGGACCGCCAGCCATCAGCAGATCTACCGCGTCCTCAAGCGGATGGAGAGCGACGGCTGGATCGACGTCAGGGACGTGCCGCAGCAGGGCCGCCCGGACAAGAAGGAGTACTCGGTCGCCGCTCCCGGACGAGCCGCCCTGTCCACCTGGCTGCACGAGCCCGTCGAGCCCGAGAGCGTCCGGCACGACCTCGCCGTCAAGATCCGGGGTGCGGCCTTCGACGACCCCACCGCGTTGATCGGCGAGGTGGAGCGGCACCGGCAGGCTCACGCCGAGCGCCTCGCCCACTACCTCGCGGGCGAGGAGAGGGACTTCACCGGCCCCGGCGCCCCGGGTGCGGCGGACGACCGGCCCGACCCGGGCGCGGAGCTCCAGCACGTCGTGCTGCGCGGTGGCATCGCGTACGAGCGGATGACCCTCGCCTGGCTCGACGACGTTCTCGCCACGCTCCACCGGCTCGATTCCGAACGCTGAACCACCACCCCTCATCCCTCACCGGACCGAAAGACGGAGCACATGGCCGACTCGCTGCTGTTCAACCCGCACACCTACGACCCGGCGCACTTCGATCCCGAGACCCGCCGGCTGCTGCGCGCGACCGTCGACTGGTTCGAGGAGCGCGGCAAGCGCAAGCTGATAGCGGACTACCGGTCGCGGGCCTGGCTGGCCGACTTCCTGGCCTTCTCCGCCAAGGAGGGCCTGTTCGCGACGTTCCTGACGCCGTCCTCCGCCGCCGAGGGCGAGGGCGAGGGCGACAAGCGCTGGGACACCGCGCGCATCGCCGCCCTCAACGAGATCCTCGGCTTCTACGGACTCGACTACTGGTACGCCTGGCAGGTCACGATCCTCGGCCTCGGCCCCGTGTGGCAGAGCGAGAACCCGGCCGCCCGCGCCCGTGCGGCCGAACTCCTCTCCCAGGGTGAGGTGTTCGCCTTCGGCCTGTCCGAGAAGACCCACGGCGCCGACATCTACTCCACCGACATGCTGCTCACCCCCGACGGTGAGGGCGGCTTCCGCGCCACCGGATCCAAGTACTACATCGGCAACGGCAACGCGGCCGGGCTCGTCTCCGTCTTCGGCCGCCGCACCGACGTCGAAGGCCCCGACGGCTACGTCTTCTTCGCCGCCGACAGCCGGCACGAGGCGTACCACCTCGTGAAGAACGTCGTCGACTCGTCGAAGTACGTCAGCGAGTTCCGTCTGGAGGACTATCCCGTGGCGGCGCAGGACGTCCTGCACACCGGCCGGGCCGCCTTCGACGCCGCACTCAACACGGTCAACGTCGGCAAGTTCAACCTGTGCACCGCCTCGATCGGCATCTGCGAGCACGCGATGTACGAGGCGGTGACCCACGCGCAGAACCGGATCCTCTACGGCCGCCCCGTCACCGCCTTCCCGCACGTGCGGCGCGAGCTCACCGACGCCTACGTCCGGCTCGTCGGCATGAAGCTGTTCAGCGACCGCGCCGTCGACTACTTCCGCACCGCCGGACCCGACGACCGCCGCTACCTCCTCTTCAACCCGATGACGAAGATGAAGGTGACCACGGAGGGCGAGAAGGTCATCGACCTGATGTGGGACGTCATCGCCGCGAAGGGGTTCGAGAAGGACAACTACTTCGCCCAGGCGGCCGTCGAGATCCGGGGCCTGCCGAAGCTGGAGGGCACGGTCCACGTCAACCTGGCGCTGATCCTCAAGTTCATGAAGAACCACCTGCTCGACCCGGTCGCGTACGAGCCCGTCCCGACCCGCCTGGACGCGGCGGACGACGCGTTCCTCTTCCGTCAGGGACCGGCCCGCGGCCTGGGCTCCGTACGCTTCCACGACTGGCGTACGGCGTACGACGCCTACGCCCATCTGCCCAACGTCGAGCGCTTCCGCGAGCAGGCCGACGCCCTGTGCGCGTTCGTCACCACCGCGGCCCCCGACGAGGAGCAGAGCCGCGACCTCGACCTGCTCCTCGCGGTGGGCCAGCTCTTCGCGCTCGTCGTCCACGGCCAGCTGGTCCTGGAGCAGGCGCGGCTCACGGAACTCGACGAGGACGTCCTGGACGAGCTGTTCGCCGTGCTCGTACGGGACTTCTCCGCGCACGCCGTCGAACTGCACGGCAAGGACTCCGCCACCGACGCGCAGCAGAACTGGTCGCTGGGCGCCGTCCGGCGGCCGGTCGTCGACGAGGCCCGCTCGGGCCGGGTCTGGCAGCGCGTCGAGGCGCTGTCGGGCGCGTACGAGATGGCTCCGTAGCCCGCTGTCTCCGCCCGTCCGTCGCCGTGAACCGGGGACGGACGGGCGGTGTCAGGGCGGCAGCCGGTCCGGAGGAGCCCCGGGCGGATCCTCGGCGGCCCCGGGGGGCCCGTCGAACGTCTCGGGCCGGGGCTCCATCCGGGCCACCATCTCCGCGAGCCGCGTGCACACCTGCTTGATCTCCTCGTGGGTCTCGTCACGTTCCGTGATGACGGCCGCGAGCAGCAGAGCGGTCAGCGCCGTCGTGCCGTTGAACGCCTGCAGGGTGACCATGTCGGCGAAGACGTCCTCGCCGGTGAACGGACCGTGCTCGCCGGCGGCGGCCAGAACCGCGAGGATCGTCACGCCGAGCGCGCACGGCGCCGCGCCCGCCAGGCGGAAGCGGAAGGCCGCCCAGATGAGGAACGGCGAGACGAGGAAGAGCAGGCTGGAGTCGTCCGTACGGGTCGCCAGGAGCGTGACGACGAACGTACCGAGCCCCAGTGCCACCGCCTCGATCCAGCGGCCGGGGCCGGCCCGCGACGGCCACCGCGCCCTGCGCAGCACGAAGAGGAACGGCGTGACGACGAGGATCCCCATCGCGTCGCCGGTCCACCAGATCGACCAGGTGGGCCAGAAGTCGCCGGCGTCCAGCGCTCCGGAGAGGACCAGGACGCCGCTGCCGATGGTCGAACTGATCAGCATCCCGGCGAGCGCACCGAGGAAGACCAGCGCCAGTACGTCCCGCAGGCGGTCCAGCCGGGTCCTGAACCCCACGGCGCGCAGCATCAGAAAGGCGCAGACGGGTGCCAGGGTGTTGCCGACGGTGATGACGAGGACGGCGAGCAACGAGGGCCCGAGGGACACGTTGACGAGGAAGGCGCCCAGCGCGATACCCGGCCAGACGCCGGGCCCCAGCAGGAACAGCGACGCCAGCGCGACGCCGGTGGGCGGCCACAGGGGCGTGACCTGGTCGCGCACGAGCTGCTGGAGCAGTCCGATCCGTGCGGAGCCGTAGTACACGGCGGCGACGGCGAGCATGCGCAGCGCGGCGGACCCGTGACGACCCCACTCCTGACTGCGCACGACAGCAGTCTGCACGCGGATGCCGCCGCCTGCGACCCAGCGTCGCCGTGGTTCAGTCCTCGGGCCCCGGGCCGTCGTAGCAGACGACGAGGACCGCGGCGTCGTCCCGGTGTCCCGTCAGGTCGGCCACCTTGACGACGGCGGAGGCCAGTACGTCGGGGTCGGCGTCGAAGCCCGCGCGCACCAGGGTGGCCACCTCGTCGAGCCCTGCCTCCATCGGATAGTGCGGGCCCTCCACCACGCCGTCGGTGAGGAGCACGAGCGCCCCGGCCTCGGTCAGACGCCGGTGGGTCACCGGGTACTGCTCGCCCGACACGATGCCGAGCGGCGGCCCGCCGTTGTCGAGCGCGATGCCGTACCGGCCGCCGGCCGTGGCCCAGACCATGGGGACATGGCCGGCCCGGGAGACCGTGAGATCACGGGTGGCCGGGTCGAAGCGGAGGAAGCAGCAGGTCGCGAAGCGGCCGACGCCCATGGCGATCAGCAGCTCGTTGGCGCGGCCCAGGACCTCCCGGGTGTCGCTGGTCGTCTGCGCGAGGGCACGGAGGCTGGTGCGCACCTGCCCCATGAAGGCGATCGCCTCCACGTCATGGCCCTGGACGTCGCCGATGGTGAGCCCGAGCGACCCGTCGTGCATGACGAAGGCGTCGTACCAGTCGCCGCCCACGTCCAGGCCGTCGCGCGAGGGCGCGTACCGGGCGGCGATGTGCAGCCCGGGCAGCTCCGGCAGCCCCGGCGGCAGCATGTGCCGCTGCAGGGCCAGGGCAAGCTCGACCCGGGCCCGCTGGAACTCGATCCGTTCCACGGCCTGGTCGACGAGCTGCCCGAGAGCGACCAGAAGTTCCTGCACGCTGTCGGGCGGCTCGGGGCGGTGTCCGCGGTGTCCGCGCATGACGGCTCCCGGCTTCCCACGGGCCTTCTCACCTCACCCTAGCCGCCGGTGTCGCAGGGCTCCACAGGGGTGACGGCGGGGTTCAGTCCGCCGGCCGGGGGACGAAGGTCATGGCGAGCACCGCCTGATCGTCCCCCTCGGCCTTCGGCGACCACGTCCTGACGTCCTCTTCCAGGAAGGAGACGACCGCGTGCGGATCCACCGCGGATCCGTCGCGGAAGCGTTCGTCCAGACGCTCCAGGACCGGGTAGAAGACGCCTTCGGCGCTGCGGGCCTCGCTGATGCCGTCCGTGTAGACGACCAGGGCCTCGCCCGGGCTCAGCCTGTGCTCGGTGGTCGGGGACGGTTCGGGGCGGAGTTCCCGCAGGCCCAGCGGGAGGTCGGGGACGGTGTCGAGGGGGCGGGCGCCCCGGGGGCCGACGGCGATCGGCGGCGGGTGGCCGCAGTCCGCGATGCGTACGGTGCCCTCGGCGAGCTCCATGACCAGGGCGGTCACGAACAGTTCGGGATCGCCGGCCGCGTCACGCGGGACGTTGCGGTCGATGCTGAGCTCCAGGCGGTCCGCCAGGACGGGGAGCTCCCGCCATTCATGGGCGGAGACCCGGAAGCTGCCCAGGACCGCGGCGACCGCCTGTACGGCGTCCAGCCCCTTGCCCGTACGTCGCCGATGACCGCGCGTACGCCGAAGGGCGTCTCGCACAGGCTGTAGAGATCACGCGTCGCCGCGACCAGCGGCGGGATGCCGGTGAGCACGACGCTGACGGGTTCCCGGCCCCCGAGGAGCACATCTGTGACCAGGGCGAGGCCCACCCCCAGGAGCGGCAGCCACCAGAGCCAACCCCGTCGCCACGCGCGGGTCCGACGGTCCGACGAGGAGGTCTCACTACGCACGTGCGCACTCTAGGGGGTGTCCCGCCGATCGGGCCGGATTGCCGGAGCGGCGGGCGGCGGACGGCTGAGGGGCGGACGCCTGAGGGGGCGCACCGCGACGGTGCGCCCCCTCGGGATGTCGCGCGGTGGGTCAGCCGGTCGGCAGGCCGAGGCCGTAGTACGTGACGTCGTAGCCGTCCACGTAGCACGCCTCCCCGCCGACGATCAGGTCGGTGGGCTCGCTCGCGCCCGCCGCCCTGGCCGTCGCCACGAGCATCTCGGCGAGCGCGTGGCCCTTCGGCTCGCCCGGGCCGCCGCCGTCCACGCGCCACACCGGGTCGTCGTCGGAGAAGACCGAAGCGGTGTGCGGGTGTTCGGCGACCGTGCCCCACCCGAGTGCGGCGAGATCGACGTCGTCCGGGGCGAAGCAGCCGATGGAGAGCCGCTCTCCGCACGCCACCTCGAAGAGCAGCGGCGCGCTCTGCCCGTTGCGCCCGTAGAGCGGCATCCCGATGCGGATGCCCAGGGCGGCGGTCTCGGCGGGCAGCGCTCCCAGGAAGTCCCCGAGCGACCGGGTGACGGTCTCCCAGCTGCGGGCCTTCCAGCCACCGGGGAAGCCGAGGCCGACGTTGGCCGTGTCGCGGTTGCTGCCGAAGAAGCCGCTGATCGAGTGTTCCTCGCCGACGCCCTGACGCCAGAACCAGTTCTCCGCCGGGTCGGTCGGCTGGAGCACGAGCTCAGGACCGGCCTTGCCCGCGCGCAGTTCGAGCGTGTCCGCCTGGCCGCGCCAGCGCAGGAAGGGTGCGCCCCAGAGCGGCTGGCTGTCGTAGAAGGGGCCCATGTCGCCGTGGGAACCCATCACCGACGGCACGCCGAGCGCCTTGGTCAGCTCCTCCTTGGCGGCCCGGAAGGCAGCGGCCTGAGCCGTGGCGTCCGGGGCGGGTACCGCCACCGGGACCGCGATCTCGACGTACGACTCACCGCCGACGTACCGCTTCTCGTACTCGCCGACCGGGCGCAGCCGGGCGTCGCCCGCGGCCCGGCCCGTGGCCAGCACCGGTGCGTCCGCCGCGCCGCCCCATGCCCAGCCGAGTTCGGCGGCCACCGCCCGCATGCCCTCCGGCGTCCAGTCGTCGGTGTCGGCCGCGACGAGCCGCCGCGCGAGGTCCCCGAGGGGCTCCTCGGCCCTGCTGGATTCCCCTGCTGTGCTTCCCCGTTGTTCGTTCATGCGGCCATCGTGCCGTATCCCCGATGACGCAGCGTCACCGGGGTTGGGGTGCGTCGAACTTGTCCGTCATGGAGGCCGGCTGCGCCTGGAGGGCGGGCGGGGAGGTGTGGCCGGTGCGGTACGCGGTGACCGACGCGAGGGTGGAGCCGCCGCGGAGGCGGACGAGGAGTTCCCGGGCCGTCGTGGCGCGCGTCGCGTGCACGCGCCGTACACCGACGGTGCCGCCCGCCGCGACGGGACGCCCGTCGGCGAGGACCTCGTGCCCGCTGATGTGCTGGCCCGAGGTCAGTTCCTCGCGCAGCTCGAGGTGGTCGAAGGTGACCGGGCCGGGGAAGCGGACGAGGGTCTCGCCCTCGCCCGCGGGGCTGAGTTCGCCCGGCAGGGGTGTGGCGAACCGGCGCCGCAGCTCGGCGGTGAAGTCGAGCAGGCGGGTCCGGTCGGCCTCGTCGATGAGGCCGCGGCGGTCCGGGGGGACGTTGAGGAGGAGACCGGCGCCGAGCCCCACGGACCGGTACCAGAGGGCGAGGAGGTGCTCCCGGCTCTTGAGGGTGTGCAGGTCGTCGGGTTGCCAGAACCAGTTGCCCCGGATGGGTACGTCGCACTCCGGCGGCAGATAGCGCATCTGGTCGAGGCCGTGGGCACCGTCGTCGTAGATGCTGATGCCCGTGGTGTCCGTGGCGTACCAGCAGGGGTCGGCGGCGAGTCCGTCCTCGTTGCCCGCCCAACGCAGGGTGGGCCGGCCCATGTTGAAGACCATGGCGTCGGGCTGGTGGGCGTCGACCACGGCCATGACGGCGTCCCAGTCGTAGCGGCGGTTCTCCGATCCGGCCCCGTCGAACCACAGCTCGGCCAGCGGCCCGTAGCGGGTGCAGAGTTCGGTCAACTGCCGGACGTAGAAGGCGTCGTACGCCTCCGGGTCGTCGTAGCAGCTCGCGTTGCGGTCCCACGGCGAGAGGTAGAGCCCCAGTCCGATGCCGACCTCGCGGCAGGCTTCGGCCAGCTCGGCGACGACGTCTCCGCGGCCTTCGCGCCACGGGGACGAGGCCACGGAGTACGCGGTCGTGCCGGTCGGCCAGAGGCAGAATCCGTCGTGGTGCTTGGCGGTCAGGATCACATGGCCCGCTCCCGCCTCGGCCGCGGTCCGCGCCCACTGGCGGGCGTCCAGCTCCGTGGGGTCGAACGTCGCCGGGTCGAGAGTCCCGTCGCTCCACTCCTTGCCGTGGAACGTGTTGACGCCGAAGTGCAGGAAGATTCCGAAACCGCTTTCCTGCCAGGCGAGCTGTGCGGCGGTGGGCACGACGGTCATGGTGCGGTCCTCGGGTGTGGTGGTGAGCGAGGTGTTCTGCCACGGGCGGGGGCTCGGGGCGCCGGTACTCTACGCCCGGCAGGACGCGCCACGCCAGGGGCAATTCAGCAAGCGCTTTCTCTTCACTTTTCGCGCCCTTTCGCCTTCCTCACCCGATGACGATCGTCACTCCCCCCAGTGACGCGCGTACCGCGAGGTGAGGGAGAAAGTGAGCGGATCGGCGGCCTCCGCGCGGTCACGCTGGAAGAGGAAGCCAGGGGGGCCGACCACTTCGATGTGGAGAGCCATCATGAACGAGCTGTGCGGTACGGCCGTCCTGTCCCGTCACCCGCGCGCGGCCGCCGAGGCCCGTGGCGTGCTGAAGGCCGTCACTCCCGGCGACCACGGCGGCGGCGACGCGGCCGAGCTGCTGCTCTCCGAGGTCGTGGGCAACGCCGTCCGCTACGCGAAGGGCGACGAGATCGAGGTCGCGGTCGGCTTCGACGAGGGGACCGGAGTCATCACCGGCGCGGTCTTCGACGCGGAGCCCGGCCTGGGCTCCGGCGTCCGGTCCTGCCACGTCGACGAGGCCGAGGAGGCGGGTCTGGAGACCGGTCGCGGTCTCGACCTCCTCGACATGCTGGCCGAGACCTGGGGCGTGGCGACGGTCGGTTCGCGGGGCAAGTGGGTCTGGTTCCAGGTCCCGGCCGCCGCGTGATCCCAGCCACCGCGGCGGGCCGCCCCCGCCCGTCACCTGCGCGCGGCCGCATGGCTGCCTGGCTGCCTGGCTGGAGGCTTCGCGCCTGCCTGACTGCTGACTGCCCCAAGGCTGCCGGCCGACCGTCGGGCCGGTCCCGAGGGTCCGGGCAGGCGCCTCGCCGGCCCGGCGTCGGCTCCGTCTCAGTCCTCCAGGCCCGCCCGGTACGCCAGGCGAGCCGCCTGTACGCGGTTGTCCGCGCCGATCTTGGCCAGCAGTCGGCTGACCTGGTTCTTCACCGTGCCCTCGCTGGCGTGGATCTCCTCGCCGATCGCAGCGTTCGAAAGGCCCCGGCCGATCAGGCCGAGCAGTCGGCGTTCCTTGTCGTTCAGGCCGTCCAGCAGGCCCTGTTCCTCGACCGTGAGCCGGTTGCTCCGCTGGGCCGCCTGCTCCATCACCCGCCCCGCCACGGCCGGGTCGAGGACCCCCTGACCGGTCGCGACATAGCGCACGGCGCGCAGCAGTTCCTCGGGCGGGCTGTTCTTCAGCAGGAAGCCACCCGCCCCGGCCGCGATCGCCTCCTCGACGTACTCGTCGGCCGAGAACGTGGTGAGGATCAGGACGCGGGGCGCGGCGGGCAACGCGCGCAGCTCGCGCGTCGCGGCCAGGCCGTCCATGCCCGGCATACGGATGTCGACGAGGGCGACGTCGGGGCTCATCCGGCGGGCGAGGTCGACTGCGCTGTGCCCGTCCCACGCCTGGCCGACGACATGGATGTCGTCGGCCGACGCGAGGATGTCGCTCAGACCCCGGCGCACGATCTCGCTGTCGTCCGCGACCAGCACACTGATCACCGCAGGCTCTGATCCCTCACGAGTCACCGCGTCACCCTCTCGCTCGCGCGCCACCTTTCCATTAAATGGGGCGAGGGCCTTCCGCGCGCGTGAACCCTTTGCGGGCGTCATCGGTCGACAAAGAGACAGCAAAGGGAGAACGGTGGGGTCTCTGACCGCAACGGCCGGAAAACCGCAGGTCAGAGGAGCTGAAGCGGGCTCGGGCCCGATGGGCCTGCGCGACTTTCGTCATCAGGGGTGCCGCGTGGTCCGGGCTAGGGTCGACATGTCGCCGCGAGCGTGAGCTGCCGCGGCGGCAGTCCTGTCGGTACGAAGCGAGGAGGTGTTCGGGATGAGTCCCGAAGGAAGTCCTTGCCGTACCGCGTCGGCCGTCTGAGCCGACTCGCCCTCTGCGCCGACGCCGTTCGAGCCGTCCGAGCCGTCTGAACCGGCCGCCGACCCGGCCGCCGTACGGCCGACCGGCCGTCTCCCCGCCGCCGTTCGGTCGACCGGGCTGCGCGGCACTCGAGGCCCTGCGGTCCAGGCCGTCCTGACACCGGGTCCCTTCAGCGGGTCCTGACGCCGCGTCCTGACGCACAGGTCCTGACCGGGTCTCGACACGGCCCGTGTTCCGGCGGACGTCGACGCATGCGCGCCCTCGACACAGGGCGCTCCCCCTCACCTGTTCCTGTGAGGGCCCGGGCCGGCCACGCCGCCCGCGTGCCCCACGACCACTCCCTGAGCCGCGCCCGGCCCTGCCGCGCGCGGATCTCGGGAGGGAGGCTCACCATGACCCTGCTCACCACCAGGACGCTGCGCCGGGAGCGCGGTTTCGCCGAACTCCAGGCCCGTACGAACGCCGCCGCCGGCCAGCTCCACGAGGTCGGGGACCGGAGCCCGGCCGACGTGCTCGCCGACCTCGCCGCGGGCCGCGAAGGCCTCGACCACCGCGAGGCGGCCCACCGCCTGCAGGTCCACGGCCGCAACGTCGTCGCCGAGGAGCACGCGCCCGGCTGGGCCGTGCAGTTGCTCAAGGCCTACTGCAACCCGTTCATCGCGGTCCTCGTCTTCCTCGCCGCCGTCATGTACTGGCAGGACCCCGCCGACCCCGGTGTCGTCATCCTGTCGACGATGGTCGCGATCAGCGGACTGCTCCGCTTCTGGCAGGAGTACCGTTCCGGCCGGGCCGCGGACGCGCTGAAGGCGCTCGTCACCACGACCACCGCCGTCCAGCGCCGGGCCGGGCGCGGGGCGGAACCCACCACCGTCGAGATCCCGATCGACCAGGTCGTCCCCGGTGACGTGGTGCTGCTGGCCGCCGGCGACCTCGTCCCGGCCGACCTGCGGCTGCTGACCGCCAAGGACCTGATGGTCTCTCAGGCCTCGCTCTCCGGCGAGTCGCTGCCCGTCGCCAAGGCGGACACCGCGAGCACCCCGGGCACCCCGGGCACCCCGGGCACCCCGGGCACCGCGGGCACCCCGGGCACCGGCACCGCCCCGGTCCGGGGCCGGCGTACCGGCTTCGACCCCGCCGAGGCCGACACCCTCTGCCTGATGGGGACTTCCGTCACGTCCGGCACCGCGACCGGCGTCGTCGTGGCCACCGGCTCCGACACGTACTTCGGTTCCATGGCCGGTTCCCTCGTCGGCGCGCGCCCGCAGACCACCTTCGACATCGGCGTCCGCAAGGTCAGCTTCCTGCTGATCCGCTTCATGCTGGTCATGGTCCCCGTGGTCTTCGCGATCAACGGGGTCACCAAGGGCGACTGGCACGAGGCCTTCCTGTTCGCGGTCGCCGTCGCCGTCGGGCTGACCCCGGAGATGCTGCCGATGGTCGTCTCCGCCAACCTGGCGCGCGGCGCGGTGGCGATGCCGAAGAAGAAGGTCGTCGTCAAGCAGCTCAACGCGATCCAGAACCTGGGCGCGATGGACGTGCTGTGCACCGACAAGACCGGCACCCTCACCGAGGACCGGATCGTCCTCGACCGCCATCTCGACGTCCACGGCGCCGAGAACGCCGACGTGCTCGAGTACGGATACCTCAACGCGCACTTCCAGACGGGGCTGCGCAACCTGCTCGACCAGGCCGTCATCGACCACGTCCACGAGGCCGAGGAGGTCGTGGTCGACTCCCGCTTCACCCTCGTCGACGAGATCCCCTTCGACTTCGCCCGCCGCCGGATGTCCGTGGTCCTGCGACGCAACGCCCTCACCCCGGGCGAGGCCGCCGCGCCGCCGGGCCACGTCCTCATCACCAAGGGTGCCGTCGAGGAGGTCGTCGGCCTCTGCACGCACCTGCGCGACGGGGACCGTACCGTCGAACTCACGGACCGGCTCCGCCTGCGGGTCACCCGTACCGCCCAGGACCACAACCGGCAGGGCCTGAGGGTCCTCGCCGTCGCCACCCGGACCTTGGACGCGCGCCGTGCGACGTACGGTGTGGCCGACGAGGCCGAGCTGACGCTCGTCGGCTTCCTCGCCTTCCTCGACCCGCCGAAGGCCGACGCGGCGGCCGCCCTGCGCGGTCTCGCCGACAACGGCATCACCGTCAAGGTCGTCACCGGCGACAACGAGCTCGTCGCGGCCCGGGTCTGTGCGCAGGTCGGCCTCGACGCGGGTCGCGTCGTCACGGGCGCCGACCTGGACGCCCTCGACGATGCCGCGCTGCGCGAACTGGCCTCCCGCACCACGGTGTTCGCGAAGGTCAACCCGGTCCAGAAGGCACGGGTGGTCCGGGCCCTGCAGGCCGAGGGTCACACGGTCGGCTTCCTCGGCGACGGGATCAACGACGCGGCGGCGCTGCGCGACGCCGACGTCGGCATCTCGGTCGACACCGCGGTCGACATCGCCAAGGAGTCGGCCGACATCATCCTGCTGGAGAAGGACCTCACCGTCCTCGAACAGGGCGTGATCCAGGGCCGGACGACCTTCGGCAACACCGTCAAGTACATCAAGATGACGGCCTCGTCGAACTTCGGCAACGTCTTCTCCGTCCTCGTGGCGAGCGCGTTCATCCCGTTCCAGCCGATGCTCGCGATCATGCTCCTGGTGCAGAACCTGGTCTACGACATCTCCCAGCTGGCCACGCCCTGGGACCGGATGGACGAGGAGTACCTGCGGGAGCCGCGCACCTGGGACGCGAAGGGCATCGGCCGGTTCATGCTGACGATCGGGCCCATCAGCTCGATCTTCGACATCGCGATGTTCCTGATCATGTGGCATGTCTTCGCCGCGAACACGGTGGCCGAGCAGTCGCTCTTCCAGTCCGGCTGGTTCGTCGAGGGCCTGCTCTCGCAGACCCTGGTCGTCCACATGATCCGGACCCGCAAGATCCCGTTCGTCCGGTCCCGCGCCTCGTGGCCGGTGCTGGCCATGACCCTGCTCGGGGTGGCCACGGGGCTCTTCCTGCCCTTCTCGCCCCTCGCGGCGAGCCTGGGGTTCGTCGCCCTTCCCCTCGGGTACTTCCCCTGGCTGGTCGGCGTCCTGCTGGCGTACTGCGCCCTCACCCAGCTCGTGAAGACCTGGTACGTCCGGCGCTTCGGCGACTGGCTGTGAGCGTCAGGGGAGGGCCGGCAGCACGAATTCGTAGCCGACCTCCCCGCGCCGCGGGTCGATGCTGAGGTCCGTGACCTCCAGGAGCCGGTCGTGCTGATCGTGCACCAGCTTCCGTATGGAGAGCCAGAGTCCACCGCGCTGGCCGGGGTTCACCCGCACCCGGTCCCGTCGCACGGGGCGCAGCCCGGCCTCCGCCATCCACACGTAGAGGTGGCGCAGATCGGGTTGCGGCCCGTACGGATGACGGCGGACCCGGCGGACCCGTCTGTTCAGTTTGGGCACGTGCGACAGGGCGGTGTGCGAGAAGTACGAGACGGCCCGCTGCACGGTCTCCCCCGAACCGAGGACGAGCCGGTGCCGGTGGACGAGCGTGGGCCGGTCGGGGTCGAGCCCCAGCAGCGCCTCGATCGGTGGGGGTACGGGTTCGTACGCGAGCGTGGCGGCGGCGCGGAGGGTCAGGCCGCCGAAGTCGGCTCCGCCGGGATAGAGGGGCTGGGTGCCGAGACCTGCGGCGGACCGCTCCGGGGCGGACGTCCCGGTGTAGGCGTAGGTGCCGGTTCTGTCGGTGCGGATCAGCCCGGCCGTGCGGAGGTGCTCCAGGGCGCGTCGCACGGTCTGCCTGTTCACCTCCAGGGAGGAGGCGAGGGCGCGTTCGCTCGGGATTCTGCGCACGCCGGACTCGCCGCCGGCCCGGCCGCGGGCGTCCCGCATGATCTGCTCGGCCGTGCGGATGTACAGCGAGGTCATGACGCATGACCATATTGATCGCTCTTTCGATCGTCAAGATCGCTTGAGCGATAGTATGAAAACACGCAGTTTGATCGGAAGAGTAGGGTGATCGCGCGAAGCTGAGCGCGGAGTCGAGGGACAGCTGGGAGACGGTGTGCGGTACACGGTGGACGAACGGCACGAACGGATCGTGGAGCTCGTGCGGGAGCACGGCAGTCTGCGCGTCGCCGACCTCGCCCACCACCTCGGCATCTCCCTGGTCACCGCGCGCCGTGACGTGGAGGCGCTCGCCTCCGGCGGCCGGCTCGACCGGGTGCGCGGAGCGGTCCACTGGCCGGGCACCCCTGCGCCGCGCGGACACGTGCCGCAGCCCATCCCCGAGCTTCGCCCCGCCCCCGCGGAGGAGCCGGAAGCGCCGGTGATCGGCATGGTCGTCCCGCAGTCCCAGCACTACTTCGGCGAGATCATCCGGGGCGCCCGGGAGACCGTCGCCGCGGCCGGCGGCCGGCTCATCCTCGGCTACTCCGGCTACCGGCCCGAACAGGACACGGCGCAGGTGGACCGGATGCTGGAGGCCGGTGTCCACGGGCTGCTCCTGACTCCCAGCTGGCCGAGCGGCACCGGCGGGGCCGGGGACACGAGCGGGGCGGACGCCACGGGCGGGGAACTCGCGTTGCCGGCGGTCCTGGTGGAGCGCCGCGGCGAGGTGGGCACCCGCGTCGCCGGTCTCGACCACGTCTGCACCGACCACGCGGCGGGCGCCGGAGTGGCGGTGCGCCACCTGATCGAGATGGGGCACCGGAAGATCGTGCTCGTCGCCGGGGAGAGCCCGACCGCGGTCCAGGTGCGGCGCGGTTACGAGGCGGCGCTGCGCGCCTTCGGGGTGGCAGGCCCGCCGGTCGAGCCCCTGGCGCTGCACGGCGGCGAGATCGACACGGAGCGGATCGACGCGGTGGCGGAGCGGCTGGCCGCCCTGGTGGACGGCGGCGAGGTCACCGCCGCGCTCGTGCTCAGCGACATCGACGCGATCCTGCTGCTGCAGAGCCTGCGCAGCCGCGCGGCCCACCTCCGGGTCCCGGAGGACCTCGCCCTCGTGGCGTACGACGACGATGTGGCGGCGCTCTCCGACCTCCCGCTCACGGCGGTCGCTCCGCCGAAGTACGAGGTCGGGGCGACCGCTGCCGAGCTGCTCCTCCAGCGGGTGCGCGAACGCGCCGCGGGGACCTCGGGAGGGGCCCGCCGGCACGTCGATCTCCTGCCTGAACTGCGGGTACGCGCGTCCTGCGGCGAAGCGACGAAAAAAACTTCCGATCACGCCGATCGATAGCCCTACCAATCCGACGGCGCTTCGATCAGCACCGATCAGGGCCTGTCGAGCCCCGCGCGGTAGGCCGTCAGCGCCGCCTGGACCCGGCTCTCGGTGTCATGCCGCTCCTCGGCGGTGGGGGATGACGGCCGACACCAGGAAGCCGCCGCCGTGCGGCCCCGCTGTGAGTGTCCCGCCGAGCAGCGTCACGCGCTCGGTCATGCCGACGAGGCCGTGGCCCCCGCTGGGCAGGTCGACCTGCGGCGGGCCGGTGGGCGCCGTGTTGGCCACCGCCAGATGCACGCCGTCGGCGCGGCAGTCCACCGCCACGCGCACGGTGGCGCCGGGGGCGTACTTGGAGGCGTTGGTGAGCGACTCGCGGACGATCCGGTGCAGGGCGCGCTGCACGGCGGGCGGCAGGGTCTCGGGGTGTCCGTCGACCTGAAGCTCCACCCGCTGTCCGCGCTCGCGCGCCTGCGCCACCAGCTCGGACACCCCTTCGGCGTCCGGCTCCGCGCCCTGCCCGCCCTGCCCGGTGACCGCACGGGACGGGGACAGTACGCCGAGGATCTCGCGCAGCTCCTCCAGCGCCTGCCAGCCGTCGGACCTGATGAGCGCGGCGGTGCGGACGGTCTCCGGCTCGCGTCCGTCCGAGCCGACCTCCAGGGCGCCGGCGGCCAGCACCATGTTGCTCACCCGGTGGCCCACCACGTCGTGCATCTCCCGGGCGATCTCGGCCCGCTCCTCGGCCCTGGCCCGTTCGTCCAGAAGCTGGTTCTCGCGCTCCAGGTCGGCGACCCGGGCCTGTACGGTCGCCGTCAGGTCGCGCCGTACGCCGACCGCGTACCCGACGGCGAGCGGTCCGACGATCGCCGCGAGCGAATAGGCGGCCTCCCGCACCCCCGCGGTCGGCAGTCCGCCGTGCAGGCCCACGAGGCCGGCGGCGAAGCCGGCCACGCCGTAGGCGACGAGGACCCGCAACCGGCGGTCGAGGTTGCCGACGGTGTACATCGCGACGGCGAGCGCCACCGGGGTGAAGGACACCACGTGCATGACGAGCACGAAGTCGGCCACGAGATACGGCCGTCGTCTGCGCCACCACAGCGTCGCTCCGACGAGCGCGGCGCAGGCCGCGATCACCGGCGTGGGCAGCCCGGTCAGCAGACCGCTGGACGGCTTCACCCACGAGTCGCCGATGCCCAGGGCGACGACGACCAGGGTGACCAAGGCGTCCACGCGCCTCGGTGGTGGCCGGCGGAAGTGCGGGGGCGCGGGCATGCTGTCACGGTAGTCCAGCCCGCGCCGACGGGGCTCGGCGAGCACAGCCGGGGCTGACCCGTTCAGGCCTCCGCCCCGCCCCCCAGGACACGTCCGGGCTGCGGGTCGTCCTGTCCGGGCCGTTCGGGCTGCCGGCAGTCCGGGCCGTTCGGCCTGTCGGAGGTCGGGGCTCTCCCATGACTTTCGTCAGTCCGGCGGCCGTCGCACGGCGGTGACGATGGAACGGATGCCGTGCGGAGGCGCACCCCACCTGTCCGGCCGGCGTCGACCGTTCCAGGCAGCCGCAGGCCGGTGGGGAGAAGTACGGCAGACATGTCCCCCACCGAGGTCCGGCCCGCCCGGAAGATCTGGGTGCTGTCGCAGGGCAGCCCACTCGAACACTTCATCACCGCTCTGGTCGTGCCGGCCCTGGGCCGGAGCGTGGCCGTCCAGCGGGACGCCCCCGCCTCCGTCCTGGACGGCCTCGTCCTCTCGGGCCTCGACGCGTCGTTCCTGCGGCCCTCGGTCGACCTCGCCCACGGGATCGCGCACTGCGTCCGCGCCGAGGACCTGGCCGACGCGGCCGCGGCCCGCGCCGACCTGGCCGCGGCCCACATCGTCTCCCCCACCCGGTACGGCGCCGTGGCGGACGTCCGGGCGCTCGCCGACGCGGCCCATGGCGCGGGGGTTCCGCTGATCGTCGACGAGACATGGCGTTCCCCGCTGTTCGGTGGGCATCCGGAGGTGCTGCCGGACGCGCTCGCGCACGGCGCGGACCTCACGGTCGTACGCGGCGCGACTCCCGTGCTCCGGTTGGGAGACGGGCCTCACGCCGACCTGCTGCGGCCGCTCATCGATCGCGCGGTGGACCTCGCGGGTCGTGCGCACGGGGAGGTGCCGCCCGTGGCACGGCCCCCGCACGGTTGGGACCACGTCCTCGACTCGCTGGAGGCGGCCGTCACGATCCGCGCGGGCGTCCGGAAGGAGGGCCGGTTCACCCTGGTCGACGAGGGGTTCGCGGGCGTCGGCGGAATCGCCGCGGCGGAGCCGCTCCGCATCACGGTGAACACGCGTGACGGCGGCGTGCGCGGCCACCGGGCACGTGGCCGACTGGCGGGAGCGGCCCGTGGCGTGACCGTCGAGACGGCCACCGAGGCCGTTCTCTCCGTGGTGCTCGGCACCGAGGTCGAGCCGGACGCCGAGGGTTTCCTCGACGCGCTGCACGCCCTGCCGGTCCTCCCCACCGACCTGCCGGAGCCCCTGCGGCTCGCCCTGCCCGCACCGGGGCCCCGCCGACTCACCGTCCGCGAGGCCTTCTTCGGGACGGACCGGGTGGTGCCCTCGGCCACGGCGGTGGGCATGGTCTCCGCCGCCACGGTCACGGCATGCCCGCCCGGTGTCCCGGTCCTGATGCCGGGTGAGGTCATCACCGCGGAGACGGTGGCCTTCCTCACCGCGGTGTCCCGGTCGAAGGGGGGCCGTATCAGCGGGGCCGCCGACGCGGACGGTCTCGGCCTGCGGGTCGTCGAGGAGTCGGTCGCCACCTGGTGACGGTGACTTTCGTCAGCGCGGCCCGTCACCAAGGTCAGCGAAGAACCCGTCTCGCCCGGCCCAGAATGGACACAGACACCGCACGGAGAACCGAATCCCCCGTCAACCGGACTCCGTGCGGTGTTCTCTTTCCGCGCCACTTCCTTGTATTGCGAAGACGTCAAGACCCCGTGGTCCCCCTCGCTGAAATAGCGTCGGGAATTCCGGTGATCCACATCACTCGACGAACCGATCAGGCTGTTTCCGGCGCGAGGATCTGTCCGGATGACGCGCATAGACGCTCACTGAACTCGCTGGTAGGGCAGCACTCCGTGCCCCCGCGTGGGCCGAATGCCGACTCCGGTCAATTTCGCGGAATTTCCCCGATCACGTTCGGTGCTAGCGTCCGTCGCCGCGAAGTTGAACCCTGAACCGTGAACGGAGGGACTGTGGCGCATCTGCACCACTTCGGCGCCGGCTGGCTTTCCCCGGTCCTCGCCTATGCAATGGCCTGTGTCGGATCCGCACTCGGACTGCGCTGTACCGTCAGGGCGCTTGCGGCCGAGGGCCGTTCGCGGCGCAATTGGCTCGTGACGGCGTCCGTCGCCATCGCCTCCGGCATCTGGACCATGCACTTCATCGCGATGCTGGGCTTCGGCGTCGCCGGGTCGGCGATCCGTTACGACGTCCCGCTCACCCTGCTCAGCCTCGTCGTCGCGATGGCGGTGGTCGGCCTGGGCGTCTTCACCGTGGGCCACGGCCGCAACCGCTGGCGTTCCCTGCTGCTCGGCGGCCTCGGTACCGGACTCGGCGTGGGCGCCATGCACTACCTCGGTATGGCGGCGCTGCGCCTGAACGGCACGGTGAGCTACGAGCCGCCGCTGGTCGCCCTCTCGCTCGTCATCGCCGTCGTCGCGGCGACCGCCGCCCTGTGGGCGGCACTCACGGTGCACGGCGCGGCCGGCGCGGTGATCGCCTCCCTGGTCATGGGAGCCGCGGTGAGCAGCATGCACTACACCGGAATGGCCGCCGTCGTCGTCGAACTCGCCCCGCGTCGCACGGTGCTCGACGGGGTCACGGCGACGGAGTTCGTCTTCCCCCTCGCCGTGGTGCTCGGGTCGTTCCTCTTCCTCGCCTCCGCCTTCGTCGCCCTGTCGCCCACCGCGCGGGAGAACGCGGAGAACGCCGAGGCCGCGGAGGCGGCAGTGGCCGCCTCGCTCGACACGGCGGTCGTGCCGTCCCGCTGAGCACCGGCCTCCCCTGCCCCGCATCCCTTCCCCTCCCCCCTCCCCCTGCCCCTGACTGTTCGAGGAACCGATGAGCGCACGTCTGGTGCCACGCTCGATCCGGGCGAAGATTGTCTGCCTTCTGATGGTCCCCGCCGTGTCCCTGATGGCGCTGTGGGCGTACGCGACCGTCACCACCGCCCGCGGCGTCTCGGAGCTGAGCCGCGTCCAGGAGGCCAACTCCACCCTGCTGAAACCGATCGACTCCCTGGTCGTCTCGCTCCAGGCGGAACGCGCCGGAGCCCTCCGTCACCTGGCCGCCCCGAGCACGGAGCGGGCGGACTCCCTGGGCGGCCTGGAGAAGGACACCGATTCCGCCTCCGACGCCCTGCGCAGCGGCGCCCGGGCGAGCACCCTGGACGTCCAGGCGGTCGGCGCGGACTTCTCGGTCCGCGTCGACCAGCTCATGTCGGACCTCGACGGCGTGACGGCGCTGCGCAAGCAGGCCCGCGCGTCGGACGAGGCCTGGAAGGACGTGTACGACGCCTACGGGCGCGTGATCGAGCACGCCTTCGCCGTGCGGGGCTCCCTGGCCGCGCTGCACGAACCGGAGCACGCCTCGCCTGCCCGGGTCGTCGTCGAACTCGCGTGGGCCCGGGAGATGATCGCCCGAGAGGACGCCCTGATGGGCGCCGCACAGGCCTCGGACCGCCTCACCCGTGAGCAGTACCAGGAGCTCGTGGGCTCGGCCCACACCCAGCGCCGTCTCTTCGGGGCCGTGGACGACCTGCCGCCGGCCGAAGCCGCCGCGTACCGAACGGTCCTCTCGAGTGCCGCGATGCGTGAGCTGCGTACCACCGAGGACCGGATGCGCGCCGCGGGCAGCGCCTCCGCGGCCGGCCGGCTGGCCGCGTCCGCCGAGTGGAAGGCGTCGGCCGACACCGTGCTCCAGCGGTTCGCGGCGGCCCAGGCGCAGGCGAGCACGGCCGCGATCGACGCCGCCAGCCCCGTCTCCTTCGCCGTCCTGGGCGGCTCGGGCGTCGCCGTGGCGCTCGGACTCCTCGGCGTGCTGCTCTCCCTGTTCATCTCCGTCCGGATCGGCCGCGGCCTGGTCCGCGAGCTGACGGACCTGCGCAACTCCGCCCTCACCCTCGCCGGGCGCGAACTGCCCGAGACCATCCGGAAGCTGCACACGGGCGAGAGCGTCGACCTCGACGTCCTCGCGCCGCTGCGCGCGCACCGCGACGACGAGGTCGGTCAGGTCGGTGCCGCGCTCGTCGCCGTGCACCGCGCTGCGGTCATGTCGGCGGCCGAGCGTGCCCAGGTCCTCCACGGGATCTCCGGTGTGTACGTCAACCTGGCGCGCCGCAGCCAGGCCCTGCTGCACCGTCAGCTCGCTCTCCTCGACACCATGGAGCGGCGCAACGAGGACCCGGTGGAACTGGAGGACCTCTTCCGCCTGGACCACCTCACCACCCGTATGCGGCGGCACTCGGAGAGCCTGATCATCCTCTCCGGCGCGGCACCGGGGCGTGGCTGGCGGCAGCCGGTCCCGCTGCTCGACGTGGTCAGGTCCGCCGTGGCGGAGGTCGAGGACTTCCGCCGGGTCGAGGTGCACGCCGTCCCCGAGGTCCGTGTGCACGGCGCCGCGGTGGCCGACCTCATCCATCTGCTCGCCGAACTCGTCGAGAACGCCACGTCCTTCTCGCCGCCCCACACCACGGTGCGGGTGCGCGGCGAGCGGGTGGGGTCCGGTGTCGCCCTGGAGATCGAGGACCGCGGCCTCGGGATGAGCACCGAGGGCTTCGCCGAGGCCAACAGCCGGATCGAGGACACGGGCAGGATCGATCTGCTCGACAGCGGGCAACTGGGCCTGTTCGTGGTGAACCGGCTGGCCCACCGCCTCGACGCGCGGGTCGCCCTGCAGCCCTCGGTGTACGGGGGTGTCGTGGCCGTGATCCTGCTGCCGACGTCCCTGATCAGCGAGGCTTCGGCGGAGTCGGACGCGGACGGGGGCGACGACGCCCTGCCGCGCCGCCGCCCGGAGCGGCGGCCGGTCCGGGCGGCGCGGAGCGGAGGCCGTCACCGGGCCCCCGCCCCGGAGGCCGCCGAGCCGCTCGCGGTCCCGCGGCCGCCGGACGGTCCGGCGGTGAC